>JAQULX010000588.1 GCA_028718465.1 Dehalococcoidales bacterium
GCTGGAGCCCTGAGCATGATCGGCGCCGCCGACGGCAGGCCATACGCACCGAGCAATTACCTGGCAGATATGGGCGGGGCAGCTTTACACGGACTGGCCGGCATCCTGATTGCCCTGATAGCGCGGTATAAGACCGGGCAAGGGCAATTCATTGATATCTCCTATACCGATAGTACTCTCTCTCTGATGGAATATGACGTCTTTTCCTATTTTCATACAGGTGTTGTCCCACGACGGGGAGAGACCATGACCACAGGTCTTACAGCAGCAGGCCATATTTACCAGTGTAAAGACGGAGAGTATATGGTTATCGCCTGCGGCGAGTACCATTTCTGGGAGAACCTCTGCCGGGCTATTGGAAGAGAAGACTTGATCCGCTACCACCGGATGCCACCTGAAGAACAGAAGCCAGGAATAGATGAACTAACCAAAATCTTTCTTACCAGAACACGAGATGAATGGTGGGAATTTCTCAAGGACAAAGATATCTGCGCCGCACCAGTTTATTACATTAACGAAGCCTTAAACGACCCCCAAATACTCCACAGACAGATGGTATTGAATCTGGAGCACCCTGTTCTGGGCACGTTAAAACAACTGGGATTTCCCATCAAGCTTTCCAATACCCCGGCCGGGATAAGAAGACTGGGAAAAGCCGCCGGATTTGATACCCAGAAGATTATGGAAGAACTGGGTTATTCATCGGAAGACATCCAGCGGTTGAAACAGCTTGGATCGATCGGGTGAAAGCGGCGGGAATTTCATCAATCATCCGATAGTTGTCCTGTATATTTTTGGTTGTTAATTGTAAGTTTTTGAAGTGCTCTTATTAATAATAACAACCAAATATGTACACGTGGACCCAAAAATTTGAAATCCCTGGACTTGCATAGTATAATCTCAATACTATCTAGATATTCCACTTAGATTAGCGTTACCGATCATAAACCAAACTAACAAGACAATGGATGAAAGAGATTTGCTTGCAAAGGGGTGCAGCATTGAAAATAATCCTGGAGTCCACAATCTGTAAGCTTTGCGGTTCTGAAAATGTCATCCGCTTCGGACGTTATAATGGCATTCAGAGGTGGAAGTGTAAAGACTGCCAGCGTAAATTTGCGGACAACAATGCTCTGCCCGGTATGCGGATACCCCACGAATGGGTGTCCACAGCTATCGGCGCTTACTATATAGGAAGAAGTCTAACTTCAATTCCAGAAGTAATGTATCAGCTTTGCGGCGATTTTGTGACTAAAGCCTCGATCGATAAATGGGTTGCCCGATTTTCTAAAATAGCGATTGCCGAAGCTGCCAAAGCCAGGGTCACAGTCGGCGATATCTGGTTAGGCAGTGAAAATTCGGTCAAAATCGGCGGTAAGAACTACTGGGTGATTGATATTATTGATATAGAAACCAAGTTCCTCTTAGCTACCAGGTTATCCTACGGCAGGACCAGTAATGATTTTAAGTCTGTGCTGGAAGCTGCAAGAGATAAAGCCAACAAGATCCCTGAACGGATCTTGACCAATGATTGGAAAGGTTATGCCAACGGAATTGAGCTAGTTTATGGACAATACGTAGAACATATTCCCAATGCCTCCTCAAATAGCAAATCAAACTTCAACAGGTTGAACGAATACTGGCACAACACCCTTAAAGCCCGCAATAAAGTTTTAAGCCGGCTTAAAACAGATGCCCGTGCCCAGCTCGTGCTGGACGGCTGGCTTGTCAACTACAACTATCTCAGCATCCAGGAGGCCCTTAACGGCAGAACTCCCGCCGAAGTTGCCAAATCCGACTTCAAATACCGCACCTGGTTGGACCTGATTTGCCAGTCGAATCCCGGCTTCGACACTATCAGGACGCAGAGAAAGAGAAACCCGATAAGGGTCCCGGAAAGAAAATCTCTGAGCTCTTCCAGGATTATCAAGGAATTTCTAATCACCAACGCGCCGCACCTGTTTTCTCAACCGTCTGAAGGCGGAAAGATTTCCCTGTCCGAGCCTAAACCCAAGAGCAACCGGATCTTCCGAATTATCGGAAATATTTAGCTGTCCGGGTAAAGAGGCTAACTGACGGGCCCAGACTTCGACCGACTGCGGAATTGAGTCTCATACAAGCCGGCGTAAAGCCCTCCCTGAGCCATTAGTTCACTGTATGTCCATCTCGCCGCAATTGTTTGGTAGCAGAATGAGCAAGACAATAAACAGGTTTTTCAGGACCGTCGTGTCAGGTCTCAGGCAACAGCAATCTACAGCACTATTTTCCTTGGCTTCACCCGGCATCGCTCGGCCGCAATTATGCAGAGGATATCCTGAATAGCGCTTTCGATATTGTTGGACGGATTCATGACCACGTAATCGAAGTTTCGCACCTGCTGAACTTCATCTTCAGCAGTTTTCAGGCGAAGAGACAAATCAGAGTCCGTTTCAGTACAGCGCCGGGTAAGGCGCTGGGAAAGCTCTGCCAGGGAAGGCGGCATAATGAATATAAATACCGCGTCAGGTATGATTTTTTTTATAGTTGCGGCGCCCTGGATATCCACTTTAATGATAGCGGACTTTCCGTTATCCAGGGCTTCTTTAACCGGTTTCCTGGGTACTCCGTACCAGTTCCCGTACACATTGGCCGACTCGAGTAAACTATCGCTCTTCAGAAGCTCCTGATATTCTTCGCAGGAAATGAAATGGTAGTCTATCCAGTCCTTCTCGTTTTCCCTTTTAG
>JAQULX010000589.1 GCA_028718465.1 Dehalococcoidales bacterium
CCACAATATCGGTCCAGTGCCGGGTTCGTTCTGCTCGTGTCATAGAAACTCCTCCAACCATGAATATCAGTCATGACTGGAGGTATATAGGAATCCGAAGGGTAGCAAAAGATGGGTACATCGTACGGTTACTTTCAAACAACAGACAAAGCATGCACAGGGCACGCTGAAGAATCTTTGTGTTGGTGTCTGATATGAGAGTTCTCTTTGTTGCCAGCGGCAACTCGAAAACAGGAATCGGTAAGATCGTTAAAAGCCAAGGAGAATCTCTGCGGAAAGCAGGCATTGATATTGATTATTATGGCATCACGGGTAGTGGCGTTCTTGGATATCTCAAGAATGTTATACCGCTTAAAAAGCACTTCAATAAGGAACAATATGATGTGACCCATGCGCATTATTCCTTGTCTGCGCTCGTCGCGACATTTGCGGGCTGCAAACCCCTGGTTGTTTCTCTTATGGGAAGTGATATCAGACTTGGTTATTTAAACAAAATAGCCGTCAAATGTTTTTCAAGGCTAATCTGGGAATGTGTTATCATTAAATCAAAAGATATGTTGGATAAAATAGGGTTTAATAAAGTTAGCATTATTCCCAATGGAGTCGACACATCTCTTTTCAAGTATGCTGATAAAAGAACAACAGTTGAAATGTTGGGATGGGATAGCCGAAAAGGACATATACTATTTGCTGCTGATCCGTGCCGCCCGGTTAAAAATTTTCACTTGTTGCAACAAGCTTTCAAAATGCTAAGTCCTGCAGAACATGTAGAACTCCATACACTTGAAAGCATACCTCATGGACATGTTCCAAAATATATGAACGCGTCCGATGTGATTGTTTTAACCAGTTTCTGGGAGGGTTCACCCAATGTTATAAAAGAGGCCATGGCATGCAACCGCCCCATTGTGTCAACAGATGTAGGGGATGTCAGATGGATCATCGGGGGCACACATGGATGTTTTGTTGCCGTGTCTAATCCTGAAGACGTAGCGGCGAAGCTGCGTATGGCCCTCAATTTTTCTAAAAATCATGATCGGACACAAGGAAGGGAGCGAATAATGGAATTAGGGCTGGATTCGGAAATGATAGCGGAACGAATAATCGGCTTATATAAATCAGTACTAAGAAGAAAGGTGCAGTAAAATCAAGATAATCTCAATAGTCGGGGCACGTCCCCAGTTTGTAAAGCTCGCGTCACTATCCAAAGAACTTCGAAAGAAACATCAAGAGATAATTGTGCATACCGGTCAGCACTATGACACGGAAATGTCAGAATCGTTCTTTCGGGATCTGGACATTGCCCAGCCTGATTATAATCTTGCTATCAATGCGGGGCGTCATGGAGAACAAACCGGCAGGATGCTGATTGAACTGGAAAAGGTTGTTTATGATGAAAAACCTGATGTGATTATCGTATTTGGGGACACCAACACGACCTTAGCTGGTGCTATGGTTGCTGCAAAACTCCAAATACCGACTGTGCATGTTGAAGCTGGCCTGAGAAGCTTTAACAGAACAATGCCTGAAGAGATTAACCGAATCGTTGCTGACCATACTTCTGACTATTTGTTTGCACCCACAGAAACAGCGATGCGTAATTTGGAAGCCGAGAATTTAATGTCTCGGTCATACTTGACCGGCGACATTATGGTAGATTCGCTTGCCGCAGCGCTGGAAAAGTCAAAAAGTAGTTCCATAGTTGAGGAACTTGCTCTGAAGAAAAGCACATATTATTTGTTAACCCTCCACCGACCATATAACGTTGATGATCCCGGCAGGTTGTCTTACATCGTGAATGAACTTGGCAGGCTATCAGATGCAGTCGTATTCCCGGTTCACCCCAGGACAATGAAAATCATTGAGCGTTATTCGATTACGATACCTCAAAACGTTCTGCTTATAAAACCTGTCGGATACCTGAATTTTGTCCGGCTTCAGGCAGATGCGAGGAAAATTATCACCGATTCAGGAGGCGTCCAAAAGGAAGCTTACATTCTGAAAAAGCCCTGTATTACCCTTCGCTCGGAAACAGAGTGGGTAGAAACCGTTGAGTCTGGCTGGAATTTGCTGATCAACCCATCGATTGAACAGGAATATGCTCGCCAGATAGAGAAATTTACGCAGTCTTCAACATATGAACAGTTATTTGGCGGGGATGTGGCTCTAAGGATGGTCGCGATTATTGATGGAATATCGACATAGCAAACTGCTGACTCGGCATGTAGAAGAATCATCTCTATGAAGATACTATTTCACATGGGCCATCCTGCACATTATCATTTATTTAAAAATACGATTAAGAGCCTAACGGAATTCGGTCATAGATGCTTTGTAATGATTAAGAAGAAAGATGTTCTGGAAGAATTGCTTCGTTGCGGGGGAATTGACTATATCAATGTTTTGCCACAGGGCAGGAATGATAGCAAATATGGAATTGCACTGGGACAGATAATGCAAGACTTTAAAATACTGCGTTTTTGTTTGGAAAGCCGGCCTGATATGCTCGTCGGTTCAAGTGCATCAATCGCGCGTGTGGGCTGGTTAACGAGGATTCCTTCAACTATTTTAAGTGAGGATGACGCAAAAGAAATAAAATGGTTTGCAAGAACGGCATATCCCTTTGTCGATGAAATATTGTCGCCGGACGTTTGTGATAATGGAAGGTGGAACTCAAAAACCATTAAGCATCCAAGTTATCATGAGTTCGCATACTTGCACCCA
>JAQULX010000590.1 GCA_028718465.1 Dehalococcoidales bacterium
TGGCCGGCCTGGAGGAAATTTCCGAAGGGTATATCTATATCGGAGACCGCCTGGTGAATAATGTCCCTGCTAAAGACCGGGATATCGCCATGGTCTTTCAATCTTACGCGTTGTACCCCCACATGTCTGTATACGATAACATGGCTTTTGGCCTGAGCTTGCGGAAGATGCCGAAGAATGAGATTAAAAGAAGGGTGAATGAAGCTGCTCAGATACTTGGTATAGAGAATTTGCTCAAACGCAAGCCCCGGCAGTTGTCCGGCGGACAGCGTCAGAGAGTAGCTCTTGGGCGGGCAATAGTCCGGGAACCGGCCGCTTTTTTGCTGGATGAGCCGCTTTCGAACCTGGATGCGAAGCTGCGCGTGCAAACCCGCGCTGAGCTGAGTAAGCTTCATCAGCGGCTGGGGACTACTTTCGTGTACGTGACTCACGATCAGGTGGAAGCCATGACCATGGCGACCCGGATTGCGGTCCTTAACCTGGGTGTTTTGCAGCAGGTGGGTTCACCGCAGGAGCTTTATGACAGACCCGGAAACCAGTTTGTGGCCGGTTTCATTGGCAGCCCATCCATGAATTTCTTCGAGGTTGGAGTCAAAGAGAATAAGGACCAGCTGCTCCTGGTCACTGCCGGTTTCAGCGTTCCGGTGCCTGTGGAAAAACAGGCTCTGGTAAGACCTTATCTGGAGAAACAAGTAGTAATGGGCATCCGGCCCGAGGATATTCATATGCCGGAATATGTTCCTACCGGGATAACAGCTTCGCCGGTACAGGCAACTGTAGATGTTATCGAAGCCATGGGCAATGAAGTTTACCTGCATCTGGTTGCCGGAAACAAGCCGTTTCTGGCCAGGGTGGATCCGCGCTCCCGGGCCCGGCCCGGGCAAAATATTGAGGTAGTCATGAACATGGCCAATATGCATGTTTTTGAGTCTGATACCGGCCAGGCAATCGTGAGGTGAAAAACCCCCCTCCGCTCCAGGAGTAACTTGCGAGCGGAGGGGGTAAAAAGGGAGGCTGTGGACTACCTAGAAATTATTGACTTTTGTCTTGGTCTCAGTATGGATTTGAGGAGTTGAGGGTAGTATTCTCCTGTCACCGAATCCCTGCCGGCGCATGAATGACGGAATATCCAGCTCGTCTTCGACTTTCAAACTCTTGAGAAGTTTGGTGATCTCCTCATCTTCCATATTGCTCAGAGTGCTGGCCTGAGCGAAGCCGGTGGCAACCAGGGTAATCTTGACTTCCTTGGTCAGTTTTTCATCCTTGCGAACGCCGAAGATGATATTGGCCGAGGGATCTACTGCCTGCCGGATAATCTCGGCGGCCTGATTGACTTCATGTAGAGTCAGGTTATCGCTGCCGGTAACATTGAATAGAACGCCTTTGGCTCCCTTTATACTGACATCCAGTAAAGGACTGGCCAGGGCGGCCTTGGCCGCATCTGTGGCTCGGCTGGCTCCGCTGCCTTCTCCGATGGACATCCAGGCTGGACCTGCATCCCTCATAATTGCTCTGACGTCTGCAAAGTCCAGGTTGATCATACCGGGAACGGTAATAACTTCGGAAATAGCCTGAACGCCGTGTCTCAGGCATTCATCCGCCATTCTGAAAGCCCCTTCAACGCTTGTCTGCCGGTCGCAAAGAGCCAGAAGCCGGTCGTTCGGAATAATAATCAGAGTATCGCATTTGCTGGCCAGGCGAGCAATGCCTTCTTCTGCGTTTCTCATGCGGTGCCTGCCTTCAAATGCAAAGGGTTTGGTCACAATAGCGATGGTGAGTGCGCCGCTCTTTTTGGCGATTTCGGCTACCACTGAAATGGAGCCGGTGCCGGTGCCGCCGCCCATTCCGGCGGTGACAAAGACCATATCTGCCCCGTTTACAAGCTGATACAACTCATCGCGGTTCTCTTCGGCGGCGCGCGCACCGATATTGGGATCCCCCCCTGCTCCCAGTCCTTTGGTTAATTTTTCCCCCAGTTGGAAACGGACTGGCGCTTCTGTGATCGCCAATGCCTGTGCATCGGTATTCAGGGCTATGAATTAGACGCCGCGGATTTCATCCCTGACCATACGGGTAATGGCATTGCTGCCGCCTCCGCCCATACCAATGACTTTGATTTTAGCCGGACCCTGGACAAAACTCGATTTTGCCATTTTTCTCTCCTTCCTTTACCTGTTTTTTATATTTTTAATATCTTATGAACGTTTTAACAGGTTCCTTAATTTTGACATGACACTCAAAATCCTGAGAAATCCCAGTCGTTTGCTCTGCCAGATCGGTGGTGTGTTGTTCTTGGCCGCCCAGAGTACCAGTCCGGTAGCTGTGGCATAAGCCGGGTCACACAGGTTTTTGGGAACTCCGCTAAGATTAGAGGGAGCCCCAACTCTTACTGGTAAACGGATCATATCTCGGGCTAGAGCGTCGATACCGGAAAGATTCGAGCTTCCTCCAGTAAAGACCAGTCCGGATGGGACTATCTGCTCATATTCCGCCTGGGGCAGCTCTAGCATTACCAGACGCACAATTTCTTCAATCCTGGCGCGGATAATATCGCACAGGTCCTGGTACGATACGCCGTGTCCGTCTTGAAGCATCTCTTGAGGGGCTTGTCTTTTGCCCTCGTAAACCGGCATCACACTGGCATACCTTTTCTTCATGTCCTCAGCAACATCGAAAGGAAGCCCTAAGCCCATAGCCACATCACGGGTAAGCTGGTA
>JAQULX010000591.1 GCA_028718465.1 Dehalococcoidales bacterium
GACAGCATCATAATGAGCGGAATATATCACCGGCTTTTCACCGCTGCGGTTGGAAAAATCAACTATCAGGTTCACTACTCCTAACCGGCGCGATTCCTGGATAACCGGCCGAACATCCAGTGACTCCAGCGCATCTATCAGGATTTTCAGCCTGTCCCGGCGGTTGTTATTTTGCAATTCATTGACATAATCAATCAAACGGGCCGGATTTTCCATTGTTTGCTCACCGCATCTCCCGCTAATATCTCCCTATAGTTCCGTATTATATACCACTCCCGTCCGGATGCCGGGCTATATCAAAGCCGTTATTTTGCCTTTTATGAAATGGACGGCAAGCGGTTGCTAACGGAGGTAAGATTTCAGATTTCCCCGGATCACTCCCGGCTCAGTCCGGCAATTTCTCCGCGGCAGGTCTTTTCACCGGTAGTTGTTCCCTGAGCAATCCGGGCACGCACAGCAGAAGAGACAGATAGCAGGCCGCCCCGACATACAAGCTGGCGGAGATGCCGATATAGATAGATACGAATACAGCCAGCGCTGAACAAAGCACGCCGAACATGCCGTTCAGTGCCCAGTACCAGGGAGTCTCGCTGCCCCGGGTCCCTCTTACCAGCCGCATCCCGGTAGGAAAACAGACCCCCATACACATCCCCAGCGGGGCAATCAAGCCGATGGAGACCAGTATTCTAGGGAATATCGAAGCTGATTCCATGGATGCTCCGATCCAGGGCAAGGCGAACCTGACGGCGATCACCATCAGGACCACTGCAAAAGGGTATACCATTAGCCAGGGCAAACGGACCAGCGGCAGCCGGTCGCTGAAATAACTGCCGATTCCGGCGCTGGCAATCACCGTGAAGAGCAATACTCCCAGACCGTAAACCGGATGTCCCAGGAACACCGATAGCCTCTGAATGAGACCTATTTCCACGAACATGAACCCGGCCCCGATCAGTGAAAAATAAAAAGCTCCCGACCACAATATACTTTCCTTTTTAACCCTCTTGTTCCTGCCGGACCGGATAATCAAAGGTACTGCAATTCCGGCGATACAGATTACGAAAAGCGCCGCGATCAGCACTCCCAGAGTGAAGGTGGCGCTGATGTTTCCCGCCAGTACTCCGGCATCTTTCCAGTCAAGCACTTCCAGATGGTTAAGCCGCAGCATATTGAAGAAATAGGGGTTATTGTCTGTGGTGGGCTGATAGTTCAAAGGCTCGGCTGATACGGCCGATTTCAGTTCGACCACCGAGTCAGCCGAGAGGATGCGGTTAAGGACCGGATTGGCCGGCTGCGCGCCGGGGAGGACGATAGGATCGAATTCCATCCGAAGACTGGCAGCGCGCAGCCGGTTTATCTCCTCCCGGCTAAACGGCTGCTTGCTGATCAGCAGGGTTGAGACGCTTTCGGCGGCGATGACAGCGATATGGTCTGCCGGCCTGCTGATACCATTTTCAAGCAGCATTGCCGCCGCCAGGCTGACTGCGCGGCCAGTCTCATCCAGGGTGCCGGGAACGTAGTGCCGTGAAGCGGTAAAAATGCCGTCATCCTTTAAACAGCTAAAGAAAATAGTCCAGGCTTCCATGGTATAAAGACCGTTTTCCGAAAGCGTAAATGCCCCTGCCGCCGTTGCAGCCCAGGTGTCGACCAGGGACATTTGTATCACGGAAAATTTATCCTCAGTCCTGGAGAGGTAACTCCTGGCCTCATCCGCTACCAATTTTACGCCTTCGCGGTCGGCCACTCCGGCGAAATCCCGGAACTGCACCTTCAGCAAGTCGATAAATATTGGATTAACGTCGATACCGGTGACTTCCGGATGGCCGAACAGGATGGCGCTTTGAATATCTCTCCCCCCTCCACTCCCGATGATGCAGACATTTCCTTCAGGCCGGACATAATGGACCATATTGGTGACGTCGTAGCGCAGGAATTCGATATCCTCAAATGAATTAAACCGGGTGATCCAGGTGCCTGCTCCTCCATCGATATCAGTACGGTATTGCAGGACAGGCCGGGTCGGTGCGCCTTTTCCCGGTCCCCAGCAGGCCGGCTCCCGGTTTTCTTGCTGGTAGACCATAACGCGGGAAAAGGAGTTCCATTTTTCCAGGAAATGCGATTTGGGATCGTCGTAATTCCCCTTGACATAATGCAGTTGAATCCCGTAAGGAGTAGCGCTGTTAAATATTACCAGCACTGCCAGTACCCCCAGGATAGGCGCGGCTATATGGCGAGGTTGAAAGCCGGAAATCGGCCAGGCAAAAGAGACTGCCGCCAGGACGCCGACGAGTCCGGTCAGTAATATCAGGCTGGGCGCATCCATGATTTGCATGGCGCCCAGGACGAAAAGGCAGCCCAGCGAGGCTCCCGCCAGGTCGCTGGCGTATAGCTTGCCAATGGGCAGTTTAAACTTGGTCAATACGGCGGTCAGAGCTATCCCTGAGAGGTAAAAAGGCAATAGACAGGCTACGGTAAGCAGTACCAGACTCAGGATATTCCAGCCGGAAGCCTCCAGCCCCACCGGCAAGCGGCTGAGAAAAAACAGGCTTCCCGGCGTAATGATGGCAAATCCCAGGCAGGACCTGGCTATGGTGTGGCGTAACTTCTCGCTGGTAAACCATCCCGGCTTCAAATACACGGTCACTGCCCCGGCGGTCATCCCCAGCATGGCCACCGATACGGCAAAAAAAGCCAGATGGTAAAGGGTGATGACGCTC
>JAQULX010000592.1 GCA_028718465.1 Dehalococcoidales bacterium
AACCTTGCCATCGAGAGAATAATGAGCAATGGCCTTCTTAAATGCGGCTACGATATCTGACGAACCGCGTGCCTGACAGCAAGTGCTTGATGGTATCACGATACATGTTTTCTCATCTGACCTGGCGCGTTGTAATCTGGCGCGTAATCTCTCTAAATCCCTGGGCGTTTTTATTTTTCCCGCCTTTGCTACAGTGCGCATAAATTTAGTCCTTTATTGTTTTCAGAATCGATTCTACTTTAGCTGGTGTCGTCTGACCGTAATATTTGCCATCCGCTACAACCACGGGACCGATGGCACAGCATCCAAGACACCTTACTGTCTCCAGTGAGAACTGCCCATCTTCACTGGTTTCGCCCGGTTTTATGCCCAGCTTCCGTCCCGTTCCATCAATAATTCTATTGGAACCTCTAACATGGCAAGCAGTACCGGAACAGACTTTTATTTGGTGACGCCCTCTTGGTGTCAAGCTAAATGACTTGTAGAAAGTGGCAACGCCATAAACTTCAATAAGCGGCATGTTAAACTTATTAGCAACTTCTCTCAATTTCTCTTCAGTCAGATATCCGAATTCTCTTTGCACATCCTCTAGTGCTGAAAGTAAATTACCGTTATCATCTTTTTTAGCCAGTTTCATTACTAGTTGCTCCATAAGATAGAAATTCCTGTTTTAAGTCTTTTTACTTTGAACTTAATAAAATCCGTAGTAAGTCTGTTAAGTCAATGACAAAGCAAATCATAATACACTGAGGTTATTTGTCCATACCGCAATGGGAGGCTGGTAAATAGATTTAATTAATGCTGCATAACCTGTGCGGTTTTTAACATCATCGTCGTCAACCAGTTGAACATCCAGTACCCTCTCTAAGTTAACAATCCCCAGTATTTCCCGTTGGTACTGAGCAATAGATCTATCTAACAATTCCACCAGCGCATCCAGGGCTTTTGTCTTACGTTCCGACCATACAATCATATACACAGGACAAAACGGCGACTCGCTTTCATTACAAGCTTCCTCAGGTGTAGCACCATCAAAAACATGGGTATATACCGCTCTGATATTTTTATCCCATGAGCCAAGTACCCTTCCTAGTTCTTTAGCTATATTGTAATGATAGTAGTTGAATGCCGTGCAGTTGCCTTCCTTCAAGCAGGCTATTAAGGCTTTTGTACTGTTGAATCCCATTTTGACGGCGGATGTTTTCAGGGCTTCTGTTATTACCTTTTCAACCGTATTTACTGGGTCAAATCGGTCAGGTGTAGATGTGGCAGGTTCCGCTTTTTTAGCTGTGCTCTGCTTCTTAACGGTTTTTTTCAATCTAATCACCCCCCCAATATTTAGTTTCTAAATGTTTTCGGATACATCAACAACACCATAATAGTCCAGCAATCATCAAAAAATCATAGGAAATACAAGGTAATTTATGAAAAAACCATGAAAAATCTCAAAGGCTAATTTAGTAAATAATTTGGGGAATGCAAATTGCAGGATAGATGAACCATGAAAGCATATAACATCATATGCAATTATTCGTCAGGGAAGGCAAACATATAACCTGTACCGGGTAGTGTAATGATGTATTTAGGATTAGATGGGTCTATTTCAATTTTCTCTCTAAGGTAGCGGATGTAAGCTCGTAGATAATCAATGTCATCCCTGTATTCCTGTCCCCAAACGGCACTCAATAAATCCTGATGCAGCATTACTTTGTTAGGATTATTAGCAAGATGCCTTAGTAAGGAATACTCTGTACGGGTAAGCGGAATTCTCTTACCTTTCAATTCAACGCAATGACGGGCAAAATTAATAACCAGTTCTCCGCATTTTAGAGAAGATGTTATTTTCTCCTCGGGTTTAAGTGACCGTCTTAAAACTGCCTGCACGCGTGCTACTAATTCCTTAGCGCTGAAAGGTTTCGTTAAATAATCGTCAGCCCCTGCATTAAAACCAAGTAATTTATCGTTTTCTTTTGCCTTGGCAGTTAGCATTATAACCGGTACGTCTGAGAATTGACGGATACGGCGGCATACTTCATAACCATCAATACCTTGAGGAAACATAATATCAAGCAATATGAGAGACGGGGGAGGTTGCTCCATAGTTAACATTTCGATAGCGGCCTCTCCGTTATTGGCCGTCATCACGTCATATCCGACGGTACGCAAAATTTCAACAACCAGTCTTACTACCTGCGGTTGGTCTTCAACAACTAGGATTCTCTCTTTAATATTACTGTTCTCCTTTAATCTTCGAGTTTTTGGCTTGGTCCATTTAAAGGCAAACTAAAGTAGAATCGGCTTCCCTGCCCCAACACACTCTCTGCCCATATACGACCTCCGTGCGCCTCAATAATAGCACGACTGATAGGCAAGCCCAATCCGGTCCCTATAACCTGATTTCCTGAATTTGATTTGGCACGAAAGAATCTGTCAAACAAATGGTTAAGGTCCTCCGGGGCAATCCCCACCCCTTCATCAGCAACACTAATTACAGCATGTTCTTTTGTGATTTTCCCCTGCAATATAATTAATCCGCCTTTAGACGAGTATTTTACGGCATTGTCTAACAACTGTCGAATCACCTGTAAAATACGTTCCGGATCGGCATCAACTATAGGAAAACCATGGGGAAAATCTACTAATAATTTATGGTTGTGGAAACGGTGTCTTATTTCGTCAGCAGCTTTTACTGCCAGATTTTGTAGTCTTACGGGTT
>JAQULX010000593.1 GCA_028718465.1 Dehalococcoidales bacterium
TCAGGACAACGCCTGGTGCTGTACAAAGACCTCATCAACAACTGCTGGTACAGGCAATCGTACTAAGGAACAGATCATGGACTATGCCGAACTTCACTGCCACAGCTATTATTCTTTTCATGACGGGGCCTCTTCTCTGGAGGAACTGCTGGTACGGGCGAAAGAACTGGGCTATCGTGCCCTGGCAATTACAGACCACAATAACCTGTGCGGGGCGATGCGCTTCGCCCATCTGGCCCGCTCACTGGACATGCAGGGCATCACCGGAGTCGAAATTACTCTCAAAGGCGGCTGTCATCTCACTCTTCTGGCCAAAGACCGCCAGGGGTACCGGAACCTGTGCCGCCTGATTACGGCGGCCCATAATTCCGGTGAACGGGATAACCCTGAACTGCCTCCGGACCTCCTGCCGGAACATGCTTCCGGCCTGATTGTCCTATCCGGCTGTCCTCAGGGGGAGTTGTCCCGGCTAATAGCCGGTTCCCGCCTCACGGAAGCCCGCAGCCTGATTAAGCAGTACCTGGAATGGTTCGGCCGGGACAACTATTACCTGGAACTTCAGCACAACCTGGCTCCGGGCGATACCGGGCGCAACCGGATATTACTGGCCCTGGCCCGGGAAATGAAAGTCAAACTGGCGGCCGCCGGCAATGTCCACTATCATATCCGGGAGAAACATCAGCTTCAGGACTGCCTGGTAGCTATCCGGCACTGTAAAAGCCTGGAAGAGACTCACAGGGAAAGGCGGCCCAACTCGGAATATTATCTGCGCCCGGAGCCGGAAATAGAAGCTCTATTCCGGGAGTGCCCGGAGGCCCTCTCCGGCACTATGGAGATTGCAGAGCGCTGTATCCTGGACCTGACCAGCGATCTGGGCTATACCTTTCCGGATTATCCGGCGCCGGAGGGGGAAACCCCGGAGAGCTATCTGGAAAAGCTGTGCTGTGAGTCCGCCGTCCGCCGTTACGGGGCCGTTACCCCCGCGGTGCGGAGGAGGCTGGATGAGGAATTCCAACTGGTCCGCCGGCATAAACTGTCGGGATTTCTCCTGATGTACCATGAAGTGATCAAGCTGGGGCGGGAGATAATGATGGAAAAGGTTTATGATTCGGGAGTTAAGATTAATAAATTCCATTCCCCGGGCTCCCCCTTAAGCCATGAATCACCTTCTTCACAGGCATTCACTGATCAAATTCCTTTACTCGAGCCCGGCCGGGGCCGCGGCTCTTCGGTAGCTTTGCTGATCGGTTATTTAATCGGTCTTTCGCATATCGACCCTCTGCAATATAATCTCTCGCTGGAGCGTTTTCTGCCCGCCGATACCCTGAGCAGTGTGCCGGATATCGACCTGGACTTTCCCCGCAGCATCCGGGAAGAATTGATACTCAGGACGCATCAAAAATGGGGCCGGGAACATGCTGTTCTGACCGGCACTATCGCCACCTATATGGTCAAGGGGGCTATCCGGGACATTGGCAAGGTCCTGGGCTTGCCGGCAGAAGAGGTTGACCAGTTAGCCCGGCAGTGCGACTGGGGCAGCGCCAAAAAGCTGGAGCAGCAGATGCGGAAATTGCCCCATTTTAAGTCCCGGATAGAAACCCCGGTCTGGCGCGACCTGATAAGGCTGGCCGGTGAACTGGACGGATTTCCCAAATACCTGGGGCAGCATCCAGGCGGCATGGTTCTCTCCTCCTCTCCGCTGACGGATATCGTCCCGGTGCAAAGAAGCGCCATTCAGGGGCGTTACGTCTGCCAGTGGGACAAGGACAGCATTGATGACGCCGGGTTTGTGAAAATTGATTTCCTGGCTCTGGGGGCACTATCTCAAATGCAGGAAGCGGTTGAGTTAATAAAGTCTCGCACCGGTCAAAGGATCGATCTTTCCCGCATTGATTTCGAGGACCAATCAGTCTATGACAGCCTTTGCAGAGGGGATACCATCGGCATTTTCCAGGTGGAGTCGGCGGCCCAGATGCAGACTATCACCCGTCTACTGCCCCGTAATCTACTGGATATGGCCCATGAGGTAGGGGCGGTGAGGCCGGGAGTGGGCGTTAATCACGGCGTGCAGGAATACCTGGCCCGGCGCAGAGGCAGAAAGCCGGTGACCTACGACCATCCTCTGGAAAAACGCGCTCTGGAGCGTACATTGGGGGTGATCCTCTTCCAGGACCAGGTCAATCAGCTTGCCATTGATGTGGCCGGATTTGCCCCCAGCGAGGCCGACAGGCTGCGCCGGGCCTTCGGGCGGCGGCACAACGAAGAGCTTATTGAGAATTACCGGCAGCAGTTTATGGCCGGGGCAAAAAGCCGGGGCGTCGGCGAAGAAGCCGCCGGCGCCATCTTTAAGAAATTCAACGGTCTGTACATGTTTCCCGAGTCGCATGCCTTCGCTTTCGGGGTTACCGCCTACCAGTCGGCCTGGCTGAAATTCCATTATCCCCTGGAATTCTTTATCGGTATCTTCAATCAGCAGCCGATGGGGTTCTATAACCTGGAAACCCTGAAAGAGGATGCCCGGAGACATCGAGTAAAGGTATTGAATCCGGATATCAACCGGAGCCGGGCAAAGTGCCTGATCGAAGATGGAGCGATGCGCCTGGGTTTCTTGCATGTGCTGGGGCTGGGAGAGGCGGCGGCCTCGGCCATCGAAGCCGCCCGGGAAAAAGGAGGGCCATTCGGCGGCATCGGGGACTTTCTGATGCGTACCGGAGT
>JAQULX010000594.1 GCA_028718465.1 Dehalococcoidales bacterium
CGGGGGATTTATCAGGGTTACTTTCAGCATTACCGAATATTACAGGCCGTATGCCTGTTTCATCCGCTTTATGGTTCTCGGTATCCCGTCCTCCAGCGGGATTTGGGGGTCGTGTTTCAAATCATCTCTTGATTTGGAAAAGTCCATGTGCTTTACCCTGGTGGTAAAGGGCTCGGCCTCTTTATAGGTGATTTTGGAGTCGTCCTTGCCCAGGCATTTCAGGATAAGGTCAGAGACGTACTTTATCTCGTGCTCCCACTCCTCCTTGCCGCCGATGTTATATACCGCACCAGGATTGAAATTCTCCGCGATATTGGCGAAAGTGCGGCAGGTATCCTCCACGTAGTCAAAGATGCGCTTGTGGCCGAGATAAACGGTGTATGGTTCATCTCTGAGCGTCTTGTAGATAAAAGCCGGGATAACCCCGCGGTACGGGCTGTAATGCTCATGGGGGCCGTAGGCATTAACCGGGCGGACCCTGACCGTTTCAGTGCCGAACATGGCCGCTGAATTCAATACCTGGAGTTCACCCACCCATTTGGTCATGGCGTAGTCATTCATCTGCTTTATGGCTATATTATCCATGATATCCTCACCCATCTTCCGATCGTAATCGCCATAGACTTCGGCGCTGCTGAAGAATATCATCCGGAATTTTTTCTCTTCCTGCAGACGGATGAGATGCTTGGTGCCTATCACATTGGTCTGCCAGAGGTTTTCATAGTAGTCTTCGCCGTTCCAGCGCCCGTATTCCGCTGCCAGATGATAAACGTAATCAAAGCTATGCCGGCTGAAAATCCTTTCCAGCTGATGATATTTACCGGTGTCACAGCGGATATAATTCGGCCCCTCCGACTGGTAAAGGTCACATACCCAGACTTCATGCCCTCTTTTTCTGAGTTCCGGGACGAGGTTTGAGCCGATAAACCCCAGCCCGCCGGTTACCAGTATCTTCATAGTTTTCCTCCTACTATATCTATTATTCTCTCCCCCGCTCTCCCATCCCCGAAGGGATTCTCCCAGTTGTCCGGGCAGCTGAGCATAAGCTCAGCGCATTCCAGTATTTTATGCGGGTCGGCGCCAGCCAGGATATTTGAGCCGGCTTCAACTGTTTCCGGTCTCTCGGTATTATCCCGCAGGGTGACACAGGGTACATGCAGGATACATGCCTCCTCCTGGACTCCGCCGGAATCAGTCAGGATAAGCCCGGCATTGGCCTCAAGCTGAAGAAAACCGAGGTAATCTACCGGGTCAATCAATCTGACCCTTCCGGTTGCCAGTCCAAACTCGCTCATCTGTTTTCGGGAGCGCGGGTGGACGGGGTAAATAACTGGTTGCTTGAACTTATCCGTCACTCTGTCAAGGCTTTCCAGCATAGAGGCGAATCTGCCCCGGTCATCAACATTTTCCTGGCGGTGGAGAGTCACCAGGAAATATTCCTTCGGCTTAAGTTTGAGGGTATCGAGGACATTGCTGCTGTTTTTGGCTATCTCGCGGTTCTGGTAAACGGCATCAACGATAGTATTGCCGGTAATAAAAATTTTATCTTCGGGGATACCCTCGCCCAGCAGGTTTGCCCTTGCTTTTCCGGTGGGAGCAAACAGGTAGTCGGAACAATGGTCGGTGAGAATGCGGTTTATCTCCTCCGGCATCTGCCGGTCATAACTTCTTAATCCGGCCTCTACATGTCCTACCTTGATGTGCAGCTTGGCTGCCGCCAGAGCGCCAGCCAGTATGGAGTTGGTATCTCCCTCCAGCAGGACAATATCAGGTTTTTCGTCCAGTAAAACCTTTTCAATGCCGGTGAGTATCCGCGCCGTCTGCCCGGCGTGCGAGCCTGAGCCGACTTCCAGGTTGTACCTGGCCTGCGGGAGATTCATTTGTTCAAAGAATATTTTGTCCAGTTCATAGGAATAGTGTTGACCGGTGTGAATGATAAGAAAATCGGCGTTTCTTTGTTCCAGCTCTCTTATAACCGGCGCCATTTTAATGATTTCAGGCCTTGTTCCCAGTACCACGGCAATCTTCATTTATCAGGTTCTCCTTCAATGCGGCGGCACTCAAATATCACTGTGCCGCCATCGGTATAGGGTGGCCCGGGGTCTACGCACTGCATGTAAGCATGTTCTTTATCCTTTGACAGCCCTAGTTTCACCGGGTCTGCGCCTTCATCCAGGGCGACTACATAGTGCAGCAGGGTTGAAAGCGCGTGGATACAGACGGCATCGGTTTTATCCAGTAAAATACCGGCACCATGGATGACTGTTCTATCGCCCAGCTTGTATACCGGACAAATTCCCTTAATCTCACAGACCTTTATCTCTAGCATTTTCTCTCCGGGTTGCTTTATTATAGCTTCTGTAGGCTGGGTTAAGCAAGATTTTGTTCTCCACCGGTAGTAACATTTGACATAAAATGAGCAACAAGTACTGGCTTGACAGGAAGAAACAAAGGAGAATAATTATTTATTAAAATAGTCCGGGGATAAGACCGGGAGGAAGCAGCTTTTTTAAGCTCAATCGCGTTGAAAATCAACAGGAATAAAAAACGTGTTATTATTTACATTTAGTTGTTAGCCAGCCTGTAATTGTGTGATTCGTAGACATCATTTCAATTAGAATGATGCTATGAATAAAGAAATCAAAACACGGCTAAAATGGGTTAGTTTATATGAAACAATCGGGCAAGCGGGAATAGTCTGTCACCGTTGTGGC
>JAQULX010000595.1 GCA_028718465.1 Dehalococcoidales bacterium
TCAAGGATGAAAACGATCAACGGAAAAAACACCCCATCGACAGCACCCTGCTTGGAATAAAGCGCGGTGTCGAGGAATGTAAAAAGTTGACCGAGATGGCTTCAGCCCTGCCGGCAGGCAGCCAGGAGATCGCCCTGCTGGATGGTACTCTGGTAGTATGGGGACTGGAGGCTTATCCTGGATTTGTCGCTAGCGCTCTTCTACAAAAGGAGTTTCTGCCTTATTTCGACCGGATCAGGAATCTCAATGACACCCGCAGCATCGCCCTGGCGAGCTATATCAGCTTGCCGCGAAGCTCGGAGGTAGTGAATGCCCTGCGGGTGGCGATTTGTCCCCAGGAGATTCCCAACTGCGATCAATGCCCGGAGACGGACGGAGTCCATGCCTGTGATATCGTGTCCGGGGTGCAGGACTACAAGGTGTTTTCGGAGATATTGAAGAATGGGGAAAGGTCGGCCCTTTTTTACAGCCAGTCACGGGTGGTCAATGAGCATTACGGTCAGAATGCGATTTATTTTTTCTACCTGCGGGTGGATGATGAGATTGCCCGCATTGAGGTCCCGGAGTGGGTGGTCAGGGACAAGGGGGGCGCCCTGCTGGACCTGGCGCACTCCCTGGCATTGGACCAGTGCCGGCGCGGGCAGGGATATCCGGTAGCTCTGAGTGAGGCCCATGAGAAAGCCGTGGTGACCGGGGCTGACCGGGAAGAGTTCTGGAGGCTGGTGGAGCAATCCATGGAGGAAGAAAAGCTGCCGGCTGATAATTCCATCAAGAGCCGCAGCAAACGCACGAGGTGGATTTAGGATTTGATGCAAACTGTCTTTCCCCCGTCAAGGCGAGTTCCTATGACACCCGAAGCCGTCTCATCGATGGTAATGGATACTATCGTCAATAATACCAGGCATAGTGCTCTGACTTTTATGGGGATTGCTGCGGGCATGAGGGCGCTCGCAGTGACGTGGTAAGATGGCACAGGGATCGCTATAGCTAAGAAGGGAAGGTTGGACCATTTCGGTAGGCTAAGGGATACGTCATGACGGGTAAAGGTAATGATGTGATAAAGAAGCACATTAATAATACACTCTGGTTAGTCTGCCTGGCGGCCTTCCTGCTGCCGGCATTGCCGGGCTGCGCTGCTCTGGAAGGACTGTTTCAAAACCCGGACTATATTTATGAAGAAGGGGCAGTACTGGTAGGCGGAGATGACCAGCCTGTCAGGCTGGTCAATAACCCCGAGTCGGTGAATGTCGGCTATGCTGAATTGCTGGAGTTTATACGGCAGGACTCCACCGACAGGCTGGCTTACATTGCCCCTGATTCTACCGACGAAATAAGTCCTTTTGTTTGCAGCGACTTCGCCGAGTTGGTGCACAACAACGCGGAAGTATCCGGTATCCGGGCGGCTTACGTGGGAATCGATTGGAGTGAAGGGGGCCTCGGACACGCGGTAAACGGATTTGAGACTACGGATATGGGAATGGTATATATCGACTGCACCGGCAGCAGCATTTACAGCCAGCTTGAAGAGGGGGAGCAGACAAGGATAATGGATAGCTGGGACAAGGTGGCCTATATCGAGCCGGGTAAAATATATGGTGTAATTGGGTTAGACTATGCGGAGATGCCCTTTTATTTTTTCTTTGAGGAATATGACCGCCGGTGGAGGGAATTCAAGGAAAAGCTGGCAGCCTATAATGCCGAGGTCAGGCAATATAACCAGGAGATCAGGGGCAAAGTCTTTCGGGAAGGGTCTCGGGAACTGGAACGGATAGAAGCCTGGAAAGCCCGGCTGATACAGGAAGAGAAAGAGATCGAATCTATTCGGGCGGAACTGGGTGACTCCCGCTTCAAGCCACTGGGAGTGGTGAAAAGTATTACAGTGCACTGGTGAGCCCTGTCCGGTGATTCGAGGCAGGCCATATATGATGTGAAAGACATTGCGAGCGCCTGTGATACCCGAAGGCAATCTAAGGGCCTGGATGCCGTAAGACGCTTTCAGGGCGCCGCAGAGATATAAGTTCACCGGCATCTCGCAATGACGGGCTGTGCAAGGAAGAAATCAGTTGAGGGTAATTGAATGGCAGGAGAAAACAGAGTTGGTGAGGTCATAGAAGCCTGCACCAGGGATTTCGTAGGGCAGTGTTATGAGCTTTATCAGTCGCCGCCGCTGGGCAGTCTGGTAAAAGCGCGTTACGACGATAATGATCCGGAATCGGTTATCTACGGAGTGGTCTATAATGTGACGACTGGGGGAATTGAGCCCGGCCGGAGGCCGATTGCGCGCGGGAAAGACGAGATACTCGAGGAGGAAATTTATCGGGCCAGCCCGCAGCTTGCCAAACTCCTCAGAAGCGAGTTCAGCGTTCTGGTAGTGGGTCATCGCTCCAATGAACGCATCTTTCAATACCTGCCGCCCAAACCGGCCCGTATCCATGGTTTTGTCCATGTGTGCCCTCCTGAAGAAGTAAAACAGTTCAGCCGCTCTCTGGATTTCCTGAACATCCTGCTTAAGGCCCAGTTGGCTATTCCTGTGGAAGAGCTGGTGGGAGCCGTGCTGCGTCGGATGGGCCGGGTGTATGAAGCGGAAAAGCATGCCTTCCTGGTCTCTGCCGGGAAAGAGTTGGCGGTCCTGTTGAGCTCTGACTATGGGCAGTTGAGAACGATTCTGAAAGGATTGAGAAATGATGCAGTCCAGTGATAGTTCCA
>JAQULX010000596.1 GCA_028718465.1 Dehalococcoidales bacterium
CACTGGCATGGGATTATCGCCAGCCTATTTTACCATCCTGGTACTCATAGTATTTCTAATCTTAGGTTGTTTTATCGACCTGATGCCGTTAATGTTAATAGGCGTCCCTATTGTCTTTCCTATCTCACAGACCCTGGGAATTAACCCGATCTGGTTTGGTGTATTAATAAATTTAGTCATCAATATCGGATCTATAACACCACCGGTAGGCATAAATCTCTTCGTCTTGAAGGGGCTCCAAAAAGATATCCCGATGGCAACTCTTTTTAGAGCTGCTGTTCCCTTTACTATAGTATATGTTATAGCTACAGCCGTGCTATTTTTGGTACCGTCTATTACTACATGGT
This sequence comes from Dehalococcoidales bacterium, assembly GCA_028718465.1. The sequence goes on from JAQULX010000596.1 coordinate 348, forward strand.
TGCCCGAGGCATTAAGATAACCGGATGTTGGTATGCCGGGATTCGCTGACAGGAATAGTTTTTATAATAAGGATGGTAGCACGATGGTTCAGCAGGCCTTTCGTTTTCTGTTTGACAAATTCGAATGTCTGGCAGTCCTGGATACTATCGATCCCCTGAACCTGGAATTCAATTTTCCCACAGTACCTTTGTTTGATATTTTGGCTCTGGCAAAGCAGTATAATATAACACTTTCTGATAAGTTTGAAATAACCAATTTGCTTGTCAGGACCGGCCGGCATACCGTTTTGATTGATACCGGCCTCCCCACTGCATCAAGGCCAAACGCGGGGATGCTGATGCAGAATTTGCAGGATGCTGGAATCTCTCCTGGAGAAATTGATACTGTGATCATTTCTCATGCGCATCCCGATCATATTGGCGGAAACTTCAATTCTGATCTTAAGCTCAATTACCCTGCCGCCCGTTTTTTTATTCAGCAAACTGAATGGGACTTCTGGTCTTCAGAACCTGAACTGAAGCATATGGACCCATTGATCCGCCAGGAAATGCTTGACTGTGTTAATAAGAGACTTATCTCTCTGAAAGATAAACTCACAATGGTTAAAGCTGGGACAGATATCATTCCCGGTTTTCAATATGTCCCGGTTCCGGGTCATACTCCCGGCCACGCTGCGGTTTCTATTTCATCTGGCAATAAACACCTTCTCTTTATTGCCGATACATTCCACAGTGTTATTCAATTAACTCGACCTGATTGGGTTACCCCCTTTGATGCCGACTCTGCTCAAGCTGTCGTTTCCCGGAAACAAATCATTTCCCGTGCTGTATCAGACAACGCGCTGGTCCTTGGCAGCCATTTTCCATTCCCTGCCGCCGGCTACATCATTAAAAAAGGCGATCTTTGCTTCTGGCAACCTTATAGTCAATATGGCTGCTGATGTTATCGTCCGGACGATATCCAACGCCCGGAATGGATTATACCGGAGATAACGGTCCGCTGGACTCGATCGATAATCCCGAATGGTCTGCAAAGTCTGGAAGCAGTCAAGGTCCACTTGAAAATGGGCGGTAAGTCCGCATCGGCACCGGTGAGCCGTATGAACTACGGGAAGCTGTCAGCCGGACTGCCTCCGGGTCAAAAAATAAGGTGCGAACACGAGGACGTTCTGAAGAGCATGCTGCCCTGGCACTTTCCTTTTCTACCCCGAGAGTTGCCCTGCCGCCTTTTTAAGCGCGCGCCAGGCGCGAAGAGTGACCCATTTATTGGGCTGCTTTTTCTGACCGAAGTCCAGCCAGGTTTTACCGGAATAATCGTATTCCAGGCTCCAGCGTCCGCTGGAATCCTGTTTCTCCCGGACCAGGGCCAGAGCATTGGCCAACCGCTGGTCGTCTCCGCAGCCAAGTTCCACCAGCGCTTCAACAATCTGCAAAATGTCGGTTACATAGAATACCGGAAAACCGAATTTCCACCAGTTCCCGCTCGGCTTATTGCTGTATCCGCCGGGATAACCGGCTTTCGCAGGGTCGGTGCCGAGCAAGAAGTCTACCCCAGCCTGGATAGCCCGGTTAATTAAGGGCGACCTCTTCGTTTTCGGCAATTTACTGAAAGCCCGCATTACCTTGGCCGCCCCCCAGGCGCAGGGTAGTTTATTGTTAGAACCGCAGGCGAAATTAGGGCCGCATTTACCGGCATAGTAGCGCACCGGGGCCTTCTTGTCTTCCATCGGCGCGACGCCTTCACCCGTAACGCTGCGCGCCATCCACAGGAAAGCACTGTCCATAGCGGGGGGCGTATATCCCAGGTCCAGAAGCGCAGCGCAGAGATTGCCCTGTAAGCAATCCGCCGTGCCTGACGGCAGTCCGTTCACAGTGAACTGTCCGCCTTTCATCAGGCTGTTCTCCAGCAAATAGGCGCAGGCCTTCCCTATCCGCGAGTCCATCTCCGCAGATGCACCAAGCTGCGCCAGCAGGATTACAGACCATACCGTGCCGGTGTATTTGGGATAATATCCGGGCCCGGGCTGTTCCCAGTAGCCCTCTTTATCCATCTTTGTCAGCACTTGGGCGATCGCCCCCTCTTTATGAGCCCGTTCTTTTATTATGTTAAATTCTTTTGAGTCCGCCGCCCCCAGGTCTCTCAGGGCAAGATATCTTGTGCTGATATCACCGGATTCCAGCAGCCACGTCTCCGGGCTGTTGTTAATGTTTCCGCTCATACCGGTATATTAATGCTTAGCTCTCCTGTTTTCAAGATGGGAAAGGGTGGGATGCTTCGCTGGACAGAGGCAGGCTCCAGAATGACAGACCGGCATGTATTTCATCCGCTTTATTTAATTTGAGTCATTCTAG
>JAQULX010000597.1 GCA_028718465.1 Dehalococcoidales bacterium
TATTTATCTCGATTGTTCAGTTTTTAAAGTACTTTTAAGCTCAAGCTTAGGCTTGAGAACGAGAGTTTATTACCTGTATTAAGGTTAGGGTTAACCCAAGTTATTTATAAGTTGTCTAAAGTCCAAATCATAATAATTTCATATAATATTGAATTGGAGGGACATTATGGAGAAATTCGATTTTGCAGAATTAAAGACCCTAATGGAAAGGACCGGGGGAACTCATGTTTCAATATATATGCCGACTCATGTTGGGGGAGGGCAAAATCCACAGGACCTTATTCGATATAAAAATCTGGTTCAAGATGCCGAAAACCAGTTAGTGGATTTCGGACTGCGCTCCCCTGAAGCCAGAAGATTACTTAAACCGGCTAAGGCTTTACAGCAAAATAATCTCTTTTGGCGGCAACAGACCGGCGGCCTGGCTTTATTTTTGGATGCCGACCGTTTTTTTGCTTACTATCGGGCTCCCATTCCTCTAATTGAACTGGTAGTAACGAGCGAGCGCTTTCATATTAAACCCTTATTACCATTGTTAGCCGGGTCCGGAGTGTTTTATGTATTAGCTGTCAGCCAGAATCGAGTTAGATTATTGGAGTGCACCGCTTACAGTGAGGCGGATGTAACCCCCGAAACAATGCCCACGAATATTACAGAAGTCATACCTTCGGAAGGGGAAGCCAGAGATGTCTTGCGTTTTGGAGTTAAATCAGTAGCGGGTGGCGGTGACGCATCCATTTTCCGCGGTACGGGAATCAGCCCTGATCACAAGAAAAATGACATAGCAGCTTTCTTTCGCAGGGTTGATGCTGCAATAAGCCCATTGCTAAAACAGGAGACCGCCCCACTGATACTGGCGGCAGTGGACTATCTTCAACCTCTTTACCGGAGCGTAAATTCCTATGATCATTTATTACCCGGGGGCGTCATCGGCAATCCTGATGAACTGGAGGAAAATATTCTCCGTGTGAAAGCTTTAGCTATAGCTGAACCTTACTACCAGCAGTCTGAGAAAGAAGCGATTGAGCAATATAATCAGTCGGCAGGTACAGGGCTGACGTCAAATGAGATTAAAGATATTATCGAAGCGGCTTACACCGGACGCGTCAAGTTCTTATTTGTAGCCAGAGGTATTCAGCAATGGGGCCAATTTAATATCGTTGACCATCGCATAGTCCTGCATGAACAAGCACAGCCGGGGGACCAGGATTTACTGGACCTGGCGGCCTATTACACTCTGCTTAATAGCGGCACTATCTTCGTTAAAGACCCCGAAGACATACCAGATGAAAATTCGATAGCTGCGGTATTTCACTACTGGTCGCCAGGCAGGCAAATTTAACAGAAGGCGTCTGAGTGTGATTTGTTTATTTAACCTGCTTCCGCTGGAAGAACCATGAAAATGGTTCTTATAGACAAACTGCCGGACCTCAGCAGACGACATGCCAGGCAGGTCACACAGCAATGGTTTGAGTCGCTGAATACTAACACCAAGACAACTTCTTTTAACAAGGTTCCCAAGAAAGTAAATCCGGATTATGCGGCTTCATTCCATGAATGCCCGGGAGAAATACTTCAGGCTCAGGACATTTTTTTACCATTTCCACCGGGATAAGATAAAGAATGATTAGTCCCGGAATATTTGAAAATCAGGCGATTTTAATAAGATATACTTAATAAATATGAGGCGGAATAAAGACAAATTTCTTGTCGGAATATCAGGTTCCTATGGGGGATTAAACCTGGGAGATGAAGCCATCTTACAAGGCATCATTACCGAACTCCGTTCCTCCCTGCCGGTTGATATAATCGTTTTTACTCGCGATGCCGAAGATACCAGGCGCCGGCATAAGATTGAAAAATCAATTCCGGTACGGGAACTAACTCGTACTGAGGTGACCTCTGAAATAGAGCAACTGGATCTCTTTATCCTGGGAGGAGGAGGTTTATTGTATGATGCTGATGCCAAGACCTACCTCAGGGAATTAGATATTGCCCGCAGGTCGGGGGTCCCTGCTATGACTTATGCTATTAGTGCCGGCCCCCTGCATAATCCCTCCGTGCAAAGAGCGGTGCGTGAGTCTTTGCAGTATATCGAAGCAGTTACTGTGCGGGAACGAAGGGCCCAAAAGATACTGGAAGATATCGGACTTCACCGTGAGATCATTGTGACTGCTGATCCCGCTCTGCTAAGCCAGCCTGAACCGGTAGATGAAGATATACTCCGAATAGAGCATATGACAAATAAAAAACACCTGGTATGTATGTCAGTACGCGAGCCTGGTCCTGCCGCTCCGGATATCAATGAAAATATTTATCATATATTACTGGCTAACGCGGCTGATTTCATCATCGAACGCTTTGAAGCCGATGTGGTATTTATACCTATGGAAAGGCAAACTTTCGATATGCAGCATTCTTATGCAGTCATTTCCAGGATGCTGCGTCCTCAGCATGCCTGGGTACTCAAAGGTGAATACAGACCCGAGCAGGTGCTTTCTCTTATCGGGCACTTTGATTTTGCGGTAGGCATGCGGCTGCATTTCCTCATTTTTGCCGCTTTGCAAGGAGTACCTTTCATAGCTCTGCCTTACGCTGAGAAGGTTGGAGGTTTTTTGGATGATATGCACATCCAGATGCCGCCTTTAAATTTGGTAAATTCAGGACGGCTTCATGCTTATATAGACCGGTTCTGGGAT
>JAQULX010000598.1 GCA_028718465.1 Dehalococcoidales bacterium
GAAGAGTTTTTACAGGGTATCCAAAAGCCCAAGGATGAAGCGCCGCCGGCCTGGAATAAACTGGAGGTCGCGGCGGCTGTGGCCAATATCGCTGCTGGAAAAATCGATACTATTGTCGGACAATCGGACAAGCAGGCCCGCGGCGATGCCACGGAAAATCTTCGGAAAGAGATTATTGCACAGCTAAAAGAGACCTGCGAGGAATGCGATATCAATACCGCCTTCGAAAACCTGATGAAACAGGTGCTGCGGTCCACTGTTCTGGATAAGTCAACACGTGTCGATGGACGCGGCCTGACCGAACTCAGACCTATTTCCTGCTCGGTCGGTTTATTGCCCCGGACACACGGGTCAGGTCTTTTCAACCGTGGCGAAACCCAGGTAATGACTATCACAACCCTGGGCGCGATGAGCGAAAGACAGCAGCTGGACGGCCTTGGCATCGAAGAGACCAAGCATTATATGCACCATTATAATTTTCCGCCCTTCTCTACCGGAGAAACCCGGCGCATCGGCACCGTCGGCAGACGGGAAATCGGTCACGGCGCCCTGGCAGAGCGCGCTCTTCTGCCGGTAGTTCCCAACGAAGAGGAATTTCCCTATACTATCCGTGTGGTTTCCGAAGTCCTGGGCTCCAACGGCAGCACGTCAATGGGAAGCACCTGCGCCAGTACCCTGTCCCTGATGGACGCCGGCGTCCCCATCAAGAAACCGGTCTCCGGCATTGCTATGGGGCTGGTAACGGACGATAACGGCCGCTACGCGGTACTTACCGATATTGCCGGGCTGGAAGACGCTTACGGCGATATGGACTTTAAGGTAGCCGGCACAAATGAAGGGATTACGGCCTTGCAGCTTGATATAAAATTAAAAGGTGTCAGCCTGGAAATCCTGAACAAAGCCATCAGCCAGTCGCGGGATGCTCGCATGTACATTCTGAACGTGATGAAACAGGCTATCCCCGCCCCGCGGGAGAACACCAGCCCATACGCTCCGCGGATGTATAAGATCAGGATCAATCCGGAAAAGATCGGAACGGTGATCGGTCCCGGAGGTAAAATGATCCGTTCTATCATCGATCAGACCAAGAGTACTATCGATATTGATGACAGTGGTACCGTAGTGATAGGCTCCTCGGATGAGAAGTCAGCACAGCGGGCCATCGAAATTATCGAAGGCCTGACCAGGGAAATTGAGGTCGGCGCCATTTATACCGGTAAAGTTAGCCGGATTTTGAACTTCGGCGCTATGGTGGAGCTGGTGCCGGGCAAAGAAGGCCTGGTGCATATCAGCGAGCTGGCTGATTACCGCGTCGCCAAGGTAGAGGATGTGGTCAAAGTGGGAGATGAGATCACGGTCAAGGTGGTTGATATCGACCATATGGGCCGGGTCAACCTGTCCCGCAAGGCCATGTTCGAGAAGCCCGGCGAGGAAAAGGAAAGACCTCCGCGCCCGCCGCAGGAAAGACGTCCTGCAGGTCCTCCGCGCCGCAGTGGGGGAGGGGAAGACCGCCCGCCCCGCCGCTTCAGCGACAGGCGGTAGCTGACATAAAAGATTGAATCAATGCCGGCCGGTTTTTTTACCGGCTGGCATTTTACATTTTTCCCTTACTATTCAAGATGAGTTCTAATCAATACCCTCTTCCCTCCCCCAAAACTCCCATCCCCCTCCATTACTTATTCTCTATTGACAGCCTTTCGCCTTACCCTGTTATAATAAAATCCCTTTCAAAGATTACGCCCTATTCCTGTATTATCTCTCTAATGTTCATGCCTGGTCCGTAATTCAGTATAGCTGTCCGGTTTACATTCCGGACTTGATCTGGTTATCTAAGGGAGTTGCATTATGGTACCGGCTTATGCTCCATCATTTTCCTTTCCGGGTTTAACGTTGCTGGAGTCAGCCGCTTTAATAGCTGGCGGGACATCATTGTGGAAAGTCAGATTATTGATCTCAAGGACCGGCTTTGGGATTTTTTATGGGGTTCCAGTTAAATATGGTAGTTCCCAGTTTACAGCCGTCTTTTTAGGCCCTTTTCAGCCTCAAAATCGTAGATTTTGAGGTGTAAACTGTAAACTATCTGTAAACTATGCGGGGCTGGTGATTATGGGAACGCTGGCTTATAATTAAATTCGTATAAATTAATATAAACTATACTTGGAGGGATTATTATATGAGTCCGATAAAGGTGATTATTCACGGCGCTTCCGGCAGGGTAGGACAGGTGCTGGTGAATACCCTCTCAAAAACGTCAGAAGTCAAACTGGTGGGGGCAGTGGATCTCAAGGCAGCAAGCGAAAAGATAGAACTACCGGACGGCTCGACGATCCCGTTTTCGGCCGATCTGGAGCGGGTGCTTAAAGCGACCGGTCCCGACGTAATGGTGGACTTCAGCTTGGCTGCGGCCTCTGTTCCGGCAGTGCGCCTTGCTGCCAAATACAAGGTCAATATGGTTATCGGCACTACCGGTTTTACTCCCGCCGAAATCGACGAAATAAAAGGCCTGGCCGATATCTATCGGGTGGGAATTATCATGGCTTCCAATTTTGCCCTGGGGGCGGTGTTGATGATGTACTTTGCCAAGGTGGCGGCCAAATATTTGGACTATGCGGAGATTATCGAACTGCATCATAATCAGAAACTGGATGCTCCCTCCGGAACGGCGATTAACACGGCCAAAGCGATGGCCGCCTACCGG
>JAQULX010000599.1 GCA_028718465.1 Dehalococcoidales bacterium
CGCCTCCAACAGCCTCGGCGAGATATCTAGGTCCATCTCTGGCTTGAACCCATGCCTAACATTAAACGCCCGTTGCATATTCTCTATTCTCTCAGCTATTAAGAGTGCTTCGTCAGTACTGAGTGGCCAGCCTGTAAGCGCTTGGTAAGCTTCAACCATCGTCTCCAGGCTAACGCTCATGAAGCCGAACATGCAAACGCCGAGGGTCTCGTGGAAAAGCTTCACCGTTGGTGTTACTACGATTCCTTTAAACTTCCCCTCGGGCGTATAGTCAAATCGTACACCCGGACTCTCCCATCTAGGACCAGCACCAGCGACAGCCAGTTGTAGCAATTGGCTGGCACCCCCCGCCCGGGGATCATGCGCGTGGTGAGTCTCCCCCTTGAAGTGTATGGCAAAGGCAGCTGCCTCCTTATCCCCTATCCTCTCTGCTCCCTTCTTCAGTCCAAGGGCTAGCGTATCACCTATGCCCTCTCTATAGGCTATCCTTCTCAGTAATTCCGCCGTCGCTTTTTCATCCCCCCAACCAAGCTGCAATCCCCCGAGGGCGTCTTTAGTGAGTATGTCCTTCTCATAGGCTTCTATCGCCCAGCTGGCCACCGCTCCCGCCCAGTTAGCATCTAAGCCCAGCCTGTCCACATAGTCGGCAAGCCAGGTTACTGTTCCCGGGTCGCTTATTCCAAGATTAGAGCCAAGATTTGATAGACTCTCGTACTCAGGCTCCTCTCCTACGAACCCATTGTAGGGGCCTTCAGTCACTGTTACCATATGGCAGTGTTTCAGACTACAACCATAACAGGGATTTCGTTTCAACTCGAACGTCTTTCTCAAGTATTGCCCTGTTAGTGTTTCATATCCCGGGAAGACGCTGGTGGTAAAGTTTTTTATCGGTAGTTGACCGCGATCATAAATCTGAGCGACGGTTGCAGCTGTTCCGGCCTCATTTAGCATGCTGACGAAACCCCTCAAGCACTCCTTCCCCCACTTCTTTGCCACAGTGCGGAACTTTTCCGGGTCGGCAACTGGCACTGTTTTAGTCCCATAGACTGCTATGGCTTTAAGATGCTTTGCCCCCATGACTATTCCTATGTTTCCCTTGGCGGCAATATGTCCGTGTTCATTCTCAATCATTGCCGCAGCACAGAGATTTTCCCCGGCTGGGCCAATAGCCAGAACAGAAGCCCTGTCTTGGCCAACCTCTTTTTTGATTATGTTTTCGGTCTCAAACGTATCTGCTTTACCCCAAATTCCGGTGGCGTCACGAATCTCACATTCCCCATCATGAATCCACAGGTAAACCGGCTTTTCCGCAACACCCTGGACTATCAAACCGTCATATCCGGAGAATTTGAGACGTGGCCCCCAGAAACCGTGGGAATTACCAATTGCGATGTGACATCCAGTAAGGGGATTTTGTGATATTACTTCAAAGTTAGCCGGGGCCTGGATGCGTGTTCCGGTAAATGGTCCGGTAATAAAGATCAGCCTATTTCCTGAGTCGGTTGCTTTGACCTCAGGAGGAACTTCATCGTACATCATCTTGACGCCAATGCCGATCTGTCCCCCGAACTTTTTCAGGATGTTCTCATCTAATTTTTCCTCTACTATCTTCTTTGAAGTCAAATCCACCCTTAGTATTTTCCCTATATATCCTCCGGTTATCATACTTAGCCTCCCCTATTTTGTTTTATCGAACCCCTGTATTATCTTTTGCGTGTTTAGAGGTAGCTACGCCCTGATATCCATGGCTGCCTTATTCCCGTAATCGACACAAAGGTCCACACCGCTAATATAACTAGCCATGTTGCTATTCAAGAAGAGTAATGGCTTCGCCATTTCTTCAGGTCTTGCATCACGGCCGACCAGCCCTTGGCTGTCCTTAAGCCTTTCCTTAGGCACAAACTTATCAAAGTAATCTGTGTACATTGGTGTAGCTGTAGGTCCCGGATTGATACAGTTGATCCTTATGCTTCTCTCGGCAAGCTCTAATGCCCGCCACTTGGTGTATGCAATTAAACATTCCTTAGAGAACTTATATCCGTCATTCACATCTTCGTGCGCTTCAAGCCAAGCATATGATTGGTCCCAGTCCGTGATGGCAAGCAACTCCTTGATTATCTCGAATCTGCTCTGCCAGCCCCTACCTGCCATTGAAGTGATAATGGCTATGGCGCCACCAGGTTTGATGCGCGGGATAAGTAGCTCCGTCAGATGCCGGTGACCAATGAAGTTGACGAGCGTTGTGTCAAAATTGGGAAATGGGCGACCTGGAAGCCCCGCACAGTTGAAGAGGCAATCAATCTCAGCGGGTATCTGTTTTACTGCTGCCTCAATCTCCTCTTTTTTCCCCAGATCAGTTTTGATGTACTTCTTCACCGATGCAGTTATCTCTTTCACGTCAAGTGCGTAGACATTTGCTCCAAGCTCAACCAATATAGCAGCTGCAGTTCCCCCCATGCCTATACCTGCTGCACCGGTTACTACTACTGTTTTCCCATCATAATCTAATAAATCCTTCATGATCCCTCCTTGGTTTTAGTTTTCCAAGCATACTGCTACGAAGACTCTCCGAGATGCGAAAGGATTGTAACGGGCTGCGCCCACTATCCAGCCCTCGTCTTTTTTAGTGTTCTCGGCCACGAGTTCCGGCTTGTAATTCACCGTCAAATCGAAGGCGCGCTGAAACCATATCTTCTGC
>JAQULX010000600.1 GCA_028718465.1 Dehalococcoidales bacterium
TTGCGAAAGCTGGGACCGGGTCCAATCGAGCGCGGAAGCGGCCTCCGGATTAAAGAGAGAGGTGTTTATTTTCCCGGCGGCTGCCCAGTCATGGTTGCCGGCCACGCAATCCGGGCATTGGTCGCGGACAATCTCGATACATCGCTGAGGGTCCGGGCCGTAACCAACAATATCTCCCAGGCACCAGATCTCGTTAACTCCGCCCTGCTCTTCGATATCGGACAATACCGCTTCAAGAGCGTTCAGGTTGGCGTGAATATCAGCCAGAACCGCGTATTTCATGGAATACCTCATTCATCCGAAATAAATAATTCCAAACAAATTCAAAGAACCGGAGCCGTAGATTCTATATAACGCAAATAAATGCCTGATTTATTCAGTCCCACCCTGATGCTTTGTTGGGGAGGGAATTATGATTAAAGATTAGGGAAGGGGAGAAGGATGAGTTGCTTATTCGCTCTCGCCATTCGAATCCCCCAGCATGACACCCTGTTTATCGCAACCACTCCATACTCTATATTATAGATATCTGGTTGTTTGAATTTCGGGATTTTATGCGTATTTTATATTAATTTGAATTTAACTATTTATACGATTGCGGTATACTGATAATGCACTACTTGATATATCAAGTAAAGACTTTTTTCTTTATTTTTTCAATGTAGAAAGTGGTCTTTCATGGCTAAAATAGAAAAAACCAGAATAACTTATGTATGTCACCAGTGCGGCAAAGAAAGCCTGAAATGGATGGGGCGCTGCCCCGAATGCCAGGCCTGGAACACACTGGAGGAAAAAACCGTTTCCCGGTCATCGACCAATAAAGTGACGGTCAGGGGGTCACCGGCGCGCAAACTGTCCCGCATTGAGTTAAAAAATACCGATCGGACGCCTCTGCCTCTTAACGAGTTGAACCGGGTGCTCGGCGGTGGACTGGTAGCCGGCTCGATCTCCCTTATCAGTGGCGATCCCGGCATCGGCAAGTCAACGCTGCTGCTTCAGATCGCTGAGATGACAGCCGGAATACTGGGCAGTGCGGTCTATGTTTCCGCAGAGGAGACAGAGCACCAGATCAAGCTGCGTGCCCAGAGGCTGGGCATCGACGGAGAAAACCTGTACCTGATGTCGGAGACCGACCTGGACGTGATTTTAAACGAACTGGACAATCTGAAGCCGGGACTGGTGGTAGTCGACTCGATTCAGACAGTGGGTCTTCAGGAAGTTGGGGCAGCTCCGGGCAACATCACCCAGGTCCGGGAATGCACCCTGCGCCTGATGCAGTGGGCCAAAAACAACGAGGTGCCGGTATTTATTGTCGGGCACGTCACCAAGAGCGGCGATATCGCCGGGCCCCGGGCTCTGGAACATATTGTGGATGTAGTGCTGTACTTCGAAGGAGCGCCTTTCAGCAGCTACCGGATGCTGCGCTGTGCCAAGAACCGCTTCGGATCAACCAATGAAGTGGGCGTATTTGAAATGGTGAACAAGGGACTGGTGCAGGTGGAAAATCCCTCCCAGGCCTTTATTATGGAGCATGAAGAGAACATCGGTTCCGCAATCGTGCCGATTATGGAGGGCAACCGGCCTTTGCTGGTAGAAATCCAATCACTGGCAAGCACCACCTATTTCGGGATGCCCCGCCGGGTAGCAAACGGAATTGATTTCAACCGGATGCTCCTGATCATTGCAGTACTGACCAAAAGAGCTGGACTGCGGCTGGGCAACCAGGACATTCTGGTCAACGCGGCCGGGGGATTGAAAATCGAAGAACCCGCCGCCGATTTGCCCATTGCCCTGTCCATAGCCAGCAGCTTTTACGATTCCGCAGTCAAACAGGGTCTGGTGGCTTTGGGTGAGATCGGACTGAGCGGTGAACTGCGCTCCGTATCCCGGATAGACCAGCGTATCGCTGAAGCCGCCCGCCTGGGATTCCGCTATTGTCTGACACCACGCAGCGGGCTGAAATCCCTGCCTCCGGTAAAAGGCCTGGAGATAATTCCTGTGAGCACAGTGAGGGAAGCCATTTTTAAAGGCCTTGTCCGCATCCGCCGCACCAAAGACGAAAATAAATCCGGCGAACCTTCGCTTGAAGAGGCGTAGCAGTGCTCTGGATATACCGTTTTTTTTCCTTTATACTATAGGCGATGGGTACCAGCAGCATCTCCAAAACCGGGATAGGCGCCGTGATCGTAGCCGCCGGCGAAAGCCAGCGGATGAACGGCGTAGATAAAATCCTGGCCCCGCTCGGCGGGAAGCCGGTCCTGGCCTGGTCCATCGAAGCCTTCCAGCGCTCCGATAGGGTGGAGAAGATCATACTGGTGAACAGCCAAAAAAACCTGGAGCCGGTGCAGTGCATTGTAACAGACAAGAAGTATACCAAAGTGGCGGAAGTCTGTGTGGGCGGTAAACGGCGGCAGGACTCAGTGGCCGCCGGTTTGAAACTGCTGGGAAAAGTCGAATGGGTGATTATCCATGACGGCGCCCGCCCCTTGCTGACCCAGGAACTGATCGAGCGCGGGCTGGAGGCAGCCCGAGAGACGGGCGCCGCGGCAGCCGCAGTTCCGGTAACCGATACTATCAAGATGGCTGATGACAACAGGGTAGTTATCGAGACCCCCTCCCGGTCCCATCTCTGGGCAGTCCAGACACCGCAGGTATTCCGCTGTTCACTGATCAAGGAAGCCTACCGGAAGTCTCTG
>JAQULX010000601.1 GCA_028718465.1 Dehalococcoidales bacterium
AAGGGACTGAATACCGATGACGACCTTCTGATCATCGGCTGCGAGATCAGGAGGCAGAAACCGGGCATAGTCAGAGTAAACGGTCATACCATCACCAAAACTATCCTCCGCCAGATAGGCCAGCTATTGATCGATATACACGGCCAGAGTGAGCATTTATCTCTTCTGGATAAACGGTATCACCTCGAGTTTCTGGATGCTTTTGCCCATAATCTTGAGCTAAGAGAACAGTTCAGAGCCATGGCGGACCGGCTCCGTGAAATCGAGGAAGAAATCAAATCTCTGGAAAGCCGGGAGAAGGAAGCCGCCCGTCAGGAAGAGTTTTTAAAATACCAGATTAACGAAATCAAGAAAGCCGCCCTTCGAGAGGGTGAAGATGAGGAACTGGATAATGAACGCCGCATTATCGCCTTCAGTGAAAAGCTTAAGGAGTACTCCGGCCAGGTCTACCAGGCACTGTTTGAAGGCTCCACTTCAGATTATTCCGCATCAGCCCTGGCCAGGCTGAACGAAGCCGCCCAGGCCATGAAAAAGCTGGTAGACCTGGACCCATCGCTGAACGGGCAACTGGAGATACTGGAAAAGACTGTTTATGGAATCGAAGAAGTGGCCAGGGATACCCATACATACAGCGAGAAGCTGAACCATGATCCCGGGCGATTGGAAGAAATCGAGTCCAGGCTGGAACTGATTCGCGGATTGAAAAGGAAGTACGGCAATTCAATCGCTGAAATCCTGGCCTACCTGGATAACGCGGAAGGAGAACTGGACGGCATCAGCACATCTGCGGAGCGGCGGGCTCAGATGGAGAAAGAGGCTGCCAGTCTTGGGGCAGAAATGGGCCAGGCAGCTTTCAAGCTGTCGCAATCGCGCTCTCAGGCGGCCCGGGTTTTAACAGAGGATGTAAAGTAGGAGCTCCTGGACCTGGAAATGTCCCAGATGCTATTCGAGGTTACTGTCAGGCAAAACACTGCTCCTGACGGGATCATGGGGCCGGACGGGGTCAGCTATGCCTATAATAATGAAGGCATCGATAATGTGGAATTCCTGGTCTCCACAAATCCGGGAGAACCGTTGAAACCCCTGGCCAGGATAGCCTCCACGGGAGAAATATCCCGTTTTACGCTGGCTTTAAAAGGAGCGCTATCCGAAGCTGACAATATTCCGGTACTGATTTTTGATGAGGTTGATATTGGAGTCGGGGGGCGGAGCGGGGATATCATCGGGAAAAAACTATGGGCCCTCTCCCGGCGCCATCAGGTGATATGCGTTACTCATCTGCCGCAAATCGCCGTTTACGCGGATACGCACTTCTTCGTGCGAAAAAGCACCGACAGCCTGCGCACCACCAGCACACTGGTAAACCTGGCATCCGATTTACGTTTACAGGAACTGGCTGTCATGATTGCCGGACCGGGTTATACGAATACCGCCCTGAAAAGCGCAAAAGAATTGCTGCAAAAAGCCCAAAACTGGAAAAAGGAATGCCGGCCCGCTATTTAATTACCCTGGTAACTTCTTTAACGTCCTTTCTGGCCCTGGGAGGTGGATTTTCGGCAGGATAGCCTACCGGTATAAAGGCCACCAGGTCCAGTCCCTGGGGAACTTGCAGTATCTGCTCTATCTCTCCTTTAGCCTGCATTGGGCCGGTCATCCAGAGCCCTCCTAATCCCATCTGGTGGAGAATTAGAAGCAGGTAAGCAATGGCTGAAGAAACGGACTGTATCTTGCTGTTGGCGATATTCCTCCACTCCCTCATCAGTTTGGCTTTAGGGTCTTCAGCCTCCCTCAATGCCAGTATTTCCTCAACCGCCGACTGATACTGGCTGGCAGCTACTGCAATAGCTGCCGGGGCGGCCCGGAACAGACTGGAGCGCTTCAACATCCTGTCCACAGTCTCCCCGAACTTCGCAGTTTCGGGCCAGGAGGCCACGCTATCAGCGCTGGCCTGCACTACGTCCGCAATGGCGTTAATAACATCTTTTTTCAAAACAATATAAAAGAACCAGTTTTGCTGGTTGCCGGCATTAGGGGCATAAGTAGCCAATTCAACGGCCCGCAGCAATAATTCCTCGGGGACAGGTTTATCCTGCCAGACCCGTATTGAACGCCGGCTCTGGATAAGATTCACCAGATCAATTGTGTTCATCTTGCCTTTTCACCTCTCAGTTATATTCGGGAAAGCCTTGCCTTAATTTTATTATAAGCTAAAACAAATTCTCTCCACGGGAAGAGATACAAGTGACGCGTAGGAAAAACGGCATCCTCATCCGTCTTTCCCGTGGAGGGGAGAAGTGCCGCTTTTCATTGCCGTCACAGCGTACCATTCGCCCTCCTGGTCGATAGCCTCCAGCTTAAAACCGGCTAATGCCAGGCCAATAAGCACTCCATCCAGTCCCTGGGAACTGATGCCGCTGGCAACAAAAATCCCCTGGGGCTTGAGCACTTTTATCATCCTGTCCGAGACAGCTATAATAGACCGGGCGGTAATATTGGCCAGGGCGATATCGAAGCTCTCACGGTACTTTCTCTGGGCATCCTGGCTCAGAGTGCCATAATTGACCCTGACTTTATCTTCGACCTGATTCAACAGGCAGTTGCTTCTGGCTGCTCTGACGGCCACCGGATCAACATCCAGAGCGACAACCGATGAGGCGCCCATTTTAGCGGCGGCTATAGAGATCGGAAGAGCACAC
>JAQULX010000602.1 GCA_028718465.1 Dehalococcoidales bacterium
CGATCTACTGGTAAAATTCCATATCCGTCAGCTCGGCTCCGACCTGATAAGCCAGGGCTATTCCGTCGCCTGTGGCGACATCCGGATTGGTGGTATATTTGTAAAGGTGGCCGGCCCCGCCGGTCGCCAGGATCAGAAAGGCGCAGCCGAACTCCTCCAGCGACCCGGTACGTAAATCAAGGGCGTGGACTCCATTCACCTTCCCGTTTTCGACCATTATTTCCGTAACCAGGCAATATTCAAGGACCATGATTTTCTCTTCGCGAACCCGCTGGCTAAGAGTCGCCTCGATATGAGCGCCGGTGGCATCCCCTCCGGCATGCAGCACCCGCGGCACGCTGTGGGCAGCTTCCATAGTTAGAGCGATGGCCCCATTCATGGTATCGAAAGGGACGCCGAAATGGACCAGGTCCGAAATGCGGTCGGGAGCTTCATCAGCCAGTATTTTTACAGCTTCGGGGTCGTTTAGACCGTCACCCGCCTTCATGGTGTCTTTGAAATGCAACTGGGTCGAATCGTTAATACCGATCGGGGCAGCAATACCGCCCTGAGCATACTTGGTATTGCAGTCATCAATACTGCCTTTGGTGATAATCAGCACGCTTCCTTTTTCATGCGCCAGCAGCGCAGTGTATAACCCGGCGATCCCACTCCCCACGATTACGTAATCATAGCGGTTCATATATTTCCCTCAACTCCGTATCCGGTCATTTCGATCTGATATGATACTCGAAAAGATCTAAATATTTTGTTCATTATAACTGTCTGTAATGATTCTTCATATCTCTTAGGTTGTTCCAGAGGTGTCTCAGTGACTTCGCAATGACGGCGAAGACCGATATCTCGCCTTCCCCTCCTCATAGAGGTCCTTGCCATAGATGTCATTAATTACCGTAACCGGGAAATCCTCCACCTCCAGCCTTCTGATAGCTTCCGCGCCCAGTTCTTCGTAAGCTACCAGTTCCGATTTCTTTATACCTCTGGCAATTAATGCACCGGCCCCGCCGATGGCAGCAAAATAGACTGCTTTATACTTTACCATAGCCTCTTTAACAGCTTTCGACCGGTTGCCTTTCCCGATCATTCCTTTGAGGCCTTCCTGCATCAAACGCGGAGAATAGCTGTCCATGCGGCCGCTGGTAGTCGGCCCGGCCGCCCCGATAACCTGGTCCGGCCTGGCCGGAGAAGGCCCCATATAATAGATGGTCTGACCTTTGATATCGAAAGGTAAAGGCTGACCTTTATCCAGCGCCTCAATCATTCTCTTGTGGGCGGAGTCGCGTGCCACATATATAACACCGGTCAGGAAAACATTATCTCCGGCATGAAGGTCTTTGATCATCTCGTCAGTCAAAGGCAGCCTGATCCTCTTCAGCAACTATATACCTCCATGAATTACTTACCGGCGGTAAACGGCGGGTACGGCACCGCCGGTTTGATCTCAGCCGGTTCAGGATAGAGCTCGGCAGGAGCGGTCTTCTTCCCACCACCCAGGGCCCATCCGGCCATTTTTCTCTTCAAAAGTTGAATCGCCAGGGCAGGGTCTACTCCCTTGGGACAGGCTTCGGAACAGGCTCCGGCCAGGTGACAGCGCCAGGCCCCATGGTTGCCATCCGCTACTTCAAGCCTGCTCCCGTCGCCGGCATCCCGGCTGTCGGCGCAGTACCGGTAACACTGGCCAAGCGCCTGCGGGCCCAGAAACTGCGGATCGGAAGCTGCCGTCGGACAGGCAGCCACGCAGATGCCGCACTTGATGCAGTACGAAAACTGCTCGTAGGCTTCCACTTCATCGGGTAACTGCCGGTATTCACGGGTCGGGTCTTCCATTTCGGCTTCATCTGCCCGGATAATATACGGCTTCAACGAACTGTGCCGGTTGAACATGGGCATAAGGTCCACCACCAGGTCCTTGATTATCGAGGAGTTCGGCAAAGGCTTGACGGTGATCACCTCCGCACGGATTTCCTCGATCTGAGTATGACAGGCCAGGTGAGGATAGTTGTTCACCAGCATGCCGCAGGAGCCGCAAATTCCCATACGGCAGGAAGTACGATAAGCCAGAGTGCTGTCCAGATTCTCTTTGATATAGATCAGACCGTCCAGGATGGTCATGCCCCGCCTGACAGGAACGCTGAACTCCTGAAGATACGGTTTGCGGTCCTTTTCCGGATTGAATCTTTGTACTTTAAAAATAACTGTTGAATTCTGTTTAGACATTGGTCCTCCTAACCGGACGCCAGGGCGATGGGAACATAACTGGCCCAACCAAATATTATTATCCCGCCGATAATAAAAGCCCAATTTACGACCTTTTCAACCCGGGCTGCGGCGGGAAGCTCCAGAACAATGCCTCTCAGCCCGTACAGCGCATGGAAAAGGCCGAATACCAGTAAAAGAATGTAGATAATAGCCCAGCCCCCCTGGACAGCCCTGCCGATCATCGACGCCCAGGAGGTCGGGTCGGGGCCGCCGGCAGCCAGCACGTTATTGAGATGCTGGGAAACCATATGGATGCCCAGAAAAATCACCGTGCCGATAGCGCTGAATAAAAACAGCAGATGCAGACGTGTCCGGAACATATTTATGCTCCTCCCATAAATCGGTTAAGCAGGAATACCGCCAGCAAAACGACGATGATTACTATTACCAGCACGGTATAGACCCGCTTG
>JAQULX010000603.1 GCA_028718465.1 Dehalococcoidales bacterium
CAGACACGGCAAGGGGAATTTCAGAAGTCTTCTTTTTTTACATCCCGCATTTGATTTTATCAGATGAGCCATCTTTGCGCAAGCTTGAAGGTTAAAAATCTGCAATTCAGACAGTAGGAAGAAAAAATGAATCCCAAATTATACCAGGCGAAAAAATATCCCAACAACACGACATGTAGTTTACGAAATTGAGATATATTGGAGAATTCCGGAGGAAATAAAGAGGTGCAATAATAGGCTGATGTAGTAGTCGAACTACATTTCTACAAATCTGCTGTAGAATTTGTTCAACTAAGAAAAAAGAGTTGAGCGGGGGTTTTTTGCCACAATAAGAAGATTGAAGCCCACATGATTATGGCAACTAAAAGGCATATGTGTATGTCAGTTAGAGAAATTATGGTGGGCGGGGGTTGTAGAGTTGCTGCGCCAGGCTGCGGCGCAGTGCCTGGGTTTTTACCAAAATCTTTTTTCGAGCTTCGTCCTTCAAAGTGAGTACCAGTTCCTGATGTTCCAGGGCACTCAGGAAAGCGACATAGTTTTGATAATAGATCAGAATCATAGTGAGAGAAGGTTTCAGTCGGTCCAAAATGCGAGGCCGGGTTTGAGTATTGAGTTCGCGGCGATCGCGACGCATTAGATACCACTGCATCAGACTGTATGTGAGTAAAATGAAGACGACCTGGTTGACCACCAGATTGAAGGAACGGGAGGAAAAGTTCTCCAGGTCGGAATAGCATTTCAATTGACGATGCCGCTCTTCGATGGTAGTACGCAGAGCGTATTCCTGCCGTCCCAGCCCTGGATCGCTTACCGGGGCGGTGGAAATCAACATCCAGTAGTCTTTTTCCCCATTTGCAGAGATATCTCTATTAACAATTACATCCAGGGGTATAGGACATGTGGAAAACGTATTCACAGCAGCTACCACGGCCACTTCGGTTCGGGCTGTAATGGGTATTGATGCTGGTGAGGGTGAAGGCTCCGTCATTTTGGAGGCAGCCACAATTAGGCCCTTACGCTGGGCCAGAGTCCTCTGCCGGGATTCCTCACGTTTGCGGATAGCCTCCGGGTGCCTGGCAACCGGTTTAGCCGGAGGTGAAGGCTCTGTCCAGGGTTTGAAGTCCAATTCACCAGTCTCAACCAATCCCATGATATCCCGATAGATATCCATATTACGCCGTACCGGCATGAGTATATCGATGCCCCATTCCTGCTTACAGCGGCCAATCTGGGGGCCATCCAGAAAACCGCGATCCAGTAAAAGCTTCTTAATGATCCCTTTACCATGATATTGGATAAATTCCTCTATCATCTGATAAAGAATTGGCGCTTCATGCTCTTTACCGGATACCACTTTTACTGCTACGTACAGAAAATAATCACCTTTCCGGTTAATGTGCAGCAGGCTAACCATCTTATAACAACGACGCCAACGATATAGCCGTTTCTCTTGAGAAGATAAAGGCTTCTGGCTGTCTACCGGGTGGTTGTGTTCATCAAAAAGCAGACGAGATGACTTGTCGTATTGTGCGTTGTCTGGAACAAACAAATAGGAAGCATCGCCGACAAATAGACCCTCGGTATCAAAGGCATGGTGCTGTTTGAAGATACCTGTTACATCCCGGTTGAACCAGGTCATCAGTAGTCCGGCATCCGTCTTTTTGGCCGTCTTCCGCAGGTAATCTTGATCTACTGGAGTCTGCCGGTCATACTCGTTCTTTTTATTAAACCCCTTACAACTGAGCGTTACATCTCCCGTCTGTGGATGCGTCACTTTATGCCCCATCTCCGGACCGAAGGCATTAATCATCCCACCAGAACGTACCACATAAGGAAATGCATGAAACTGGTTGACTCCATGAAACCGTAAGGAGATATCTCCGGCAATATAAGCCCATATTGGAACCTCAACTTTTTGGGATGGCGAAGGATAGGTGGCGGCCAGTTTCTCCAAAATCTTCTTGCTAACAATATCCCTGAAGAAATCGGTTTCAGAGATTTCTCCTACCCCTTCCAGATAATCAAACTCACCCCTGCGAAAAGCCTCTATCACAACCTTGTCGTTGCGCTCATAAAGCATCATGGAAGGACTGTTCTGATTAGACTCTTCCATGTCAGGGCTCCTCTCGCCTTAGTGTCTCGATATGATCAATCACTTCCAGCATCTGCTTATATATTATAGTCACCTGAGCCCGCGCCCGGCGAAAACGTAGATACTCTTCACTCTTACGGCTTAATTCTGCCAGCTTCTCAGGAGGAACAGACTTGAGCCTGGTCTTGCCCTGGTGACTCCAGCTTAAGACCATGCTCTTGTGCAACTGTCCGCGGGTACAGGCACAGTTAGGTTTGCCGCATTTTCGGGTTATTTCATAGACATTGCCTTTAATCAGGGGAGAGCGCTCATAGGCCACCACTAACGAACGTTCCAATTCTTCAACAAGGCGGCGCAGTTCCTGGCGAAGACGGCTGAGAGATTGGTTTAAACTAAATTCTTCATTCTGCATGTTAATATATAGTATTGCATACAGTTAAGGAATTGTCAAGCCCTATTTTTGATACCTTCGAGAAAATCCTTTTCAGCGGTTAGGTCTTATTGATAATTCTGAACGTGATTCGGTCTACCCTTTATTAGTGTCTGAATTGCAGACGCATTAGTATTTTGACAGG
>JAQULX010000604.1 GCA_028718465.1 Dehalococcoidales bacterium
ATAGGCCTCCTTTACCGTCAGACCCAGTGAACGGGCGTGGTTGATAACATCTTGCCCGTAGGGCTCCTGCCCGCCCCGCGCCAGTAACAGGGTGTTAAATCCCAGGGATTTCAGTCTGGCTACCGCTTCCACAGCCTCCACCCAGTTTTTATCCGGGTCCCAGCGGGCCACCTTTAACAGGACTATATCGCTTCCCAGCTTCGACTTCAGGCCATTTGCCAGTTTCTCGTCGACCCTGCGTAAAAGGGACCGGGGAATACCGTTGGGGACCACCAGAGGGTGCAGTCCCATCCTTTCCATGATATATTTCATGTAGCGGCTGATGGTAGTAATTACCGTTGCGTAATTCAACCTGCCCCAGTTGATCCGGTGAAAAGAAAAAGTATTATTGGCATTCCAGAACAGAATGGCTTTGTCCCTTATACCCTGGTTATAAAGCGCATCACTCAGAAGGCACATGGTTTCCGCCGTGTGCCATTCTTCTCCCAGCACTACCACGATTTTATTCTCTTTCACCGCCGGCACGGCGACCCTTTCCACCACATACCGGGGTATGGATCCGGCGAAATCCGCCAGCTTGCCCTCCTCTCCATCGTAGACTCCTTTCGGATGGTACCGGCTGATCCATTGACACCAGCGGTGCAAAATCAGCTTTCCATTCTCCCGCACTTCCTCCCCCGGCAACTCCGGGTCCCCGACGAAGAAAAGATGAGTCTTGAACCCGGTCAACGCCAGAGTATGGGCCAGGTTCTGCACTCGCACTCCCAATCCCCCGGCCCCAGAGTAGACATCCGGGCCTTCAAAGGATAGTAAGACAAATTCGGTATTGGCGGTCGTTATATTAACAGGCCGTGTTTTTGCTGCCTCAAGCGATTCCAAATATGCCGCTCCTGAATGGATGCTAAATTAAATTCTATCACAGGCGCTTCTTGTTTTCGGTTTCTCCTTCTGTTGTTCAGAATCACTTTTTTTAATATCAAGTTTCTCCATTCCAGGGTATCTAGTCCACCGCCCTGGGAGCCTTCATCGCCTCAGTCGGTAAGGAGGGGGGTTCTTCCAGGTGGACAGGGGAATGAGGTTTTGGGCAGTCGGGTCTCGGACCCGACCCTACACTCTAGATCCAGGGTATACATATTGCGCTGCACACCGAATCGATCTGAACTAGATTCGATCTTGCAGGTAGAGTATAATTAACTTAGATTAAATGAACATCGAGTTCTGTCAATGAAAGGATTTGTTCGAGAACTGGTAATTACACTGGGGATGGCGCTCGCCATTTTCCTCGTGCTGCAAACTACCATTCAAAGCAGCATCGTGGACGGCAGCAGCATGCAGCCGGAACTGGAAAACGGCCAGCGTTTGATCGTGGTTAAAGCGGTCTACAATTTCAGACAGCCGGAGCGCGGCGATATCATCATCATCCATCCGCCGATAGCCCCTCAAAAACAGTGGGTAAAGCGCGTTATCGGTATGCCCGGCGATACTGTGGAAGTCAGGGACGGCAAGGTTTTTATCAATAATATTCCCCTGGATGAACCCTATATCAAGGATATCCCCCGTTATACCTTCGGGCCTTATACTGTCCCGGAGGGCAACTATTTCGTCATGGGCGACAACCGCAATAACAGCACTGATTCCCATTCCAATTCCGGATGGACGGTTGGTAAGAAAGACATCGTCGGCGAGGTCTGGCTCCGCATCTGGCCGCTGAGTGAATGGGGCGTTATCGAGGGTCATACTTTCGATGAAGCTCCGGAAGAGGCTACCGCAAGCTAGGGCGGGCTAGCTCCGTCCGAACTCTTTTTCTATCTGCTGGAGGGTGACCTGTATCATGGTCGGCCGGCCGTGGGGGCAACTGTTGGGCAAGGCAGTCTGCTCCAACTGCTTCACCAGTTCCCGCATTTCGTCGTCGCTCAAGACCTGACCGGCGCGGATAGCGCTGTGGCAGGCCAGTGTGCTGAGCAGATTCTCGGACCACTCCCGGGAAGAGGCATCCAGCGTTTCTCTCAACATGGCCTTCCAGTCCCGGTCCCTGATCAACGCCGGCACTGCACGGACCAGGAAAGTGCGCTCTCCGAAAACCTCGATGGAAAATCCCAGACCGGCCATCTCCGCCAGATGCCCATTCATAACCGCAGCCTGTTTCGGTTCAACTTCGAAGGTAACGGGCTCGAGCAGTCCCTGGACTTCCACCTTCTGTTTATCTCGCTGGTTTTTGATCTTTTCAAACTGTATCCGCTCATGAGCGGCATGCTGATCTATTAAAAACAGGCCGTCCGGTCCCTCTGCGATAATATAGCTGCGCGCAAGCTGCCCCAGCACCCGTAAAAGCGGCAGCGATATCAAAGGAGTCACCTGCGGCCGGTCAACCGCCGGTCCGGCCGCTCTCTCCGGATTTTTCAATCCGGCCGGCGCTGGCGCCACTGTAAAAGGAGTCGATGGAACTCCGAACCGGGGTTTTATCTCATCCACCCGGGGTACGGGACTGGAGCGTACCAGCACCTCCCGGACGGACCGCTGAACAGCGCTGAAGATAGTCCTCTCATCCTGGAATTTTATCTCGGACTTGGAGGGATGGACATTGACATCGATTTGATTGGCGGGTAAAGCAATGTTGATTACCGCAACAGGATGCCGGCCCTGCATCAAAAGGTCGTGATAA
>JAQULX010000605.1 GCA_028718465.1 Dehalococcoidales bacterium
CGGTCAGTAATGCTGCTATCACGGCCAACCATGCCACACCTCCGAGAGTGAGAGGGTCAACGCTCAACCCGAAAGAAAAGAATAGGAAAGCCCCGAAGAAATCACGGAATGGTGATGTCAGATGTTGCATACGCTGGGCATGGCCTGTCTCAGCTACAACCAGCCCCATCAATAGTGCTCCGAGAGCTTCGGCCAACCCGAGGCTCTCAGCCAGTCCTGCTACCAGAAAAAGCCCGGCGAAAATAATGAGCAAAAAGGCTTCTTCAGATAATCTCCCGAGCCATCTAGTCAATCGTTCTCTTTGTGCAAAGTAGCGACCCAGGGTGAGCAGTAATATTACAAAGATAAGAGCTATTCCCAACGAGGTGGCAACCTGTGAAAAAGAAGATGAACCTTGTAAGACAAGTCCGGATACAGTGGCAAGATAAAGAACAAGGACGATATCTTCACCCATCGTAATACCGAGAATAAGTCCGGTTTCCGGCCTGGCTGTCCTTTTCAGATCAAGGATCACCTTCGCTACGATTGTTGTAGATGAGCACATGAATACTCCCATGACAACAAGCAGTTCACGGAGTTGTAGACCGAGCAAACTGCCAAATGAGAGTCCGATGGCAAGATTAACCGTCACGGTAATTGCAAGAGCAATTATGATGGAGCGACCGGCTGCAAACAAACGACTTGCTGAAAACTCAAGTCCCAGGAAGAAGAGTAAGAACAACACGCCAAGCCGTCCCATAAAATCTATAAGTGACTGGCTCTGAATGAACCGGAAATCGAGTATCCCGAAGCTGGGGGCATGGGGTCCCACAACAAAGCCGACCAGTATCAACAGAGGAACGACCGAAAGCTTTAAACGTCCGGCAAAGATAGTTGCTATTGCCATTAAAGCAATCGCCAATCCTATCTGAAAAAGTATATGCTCCACGGATCTATTGCCTCTTGTCTAAAATTCCCTCGATCTTTTCTATATCCTGAATACTCCCTGATAGCGCGATTTGAGAGCCATCCTGGAATACATAGTCGTCATGCGGGCCGGCTTGCTTTTTACCGCCTTTTTCCACAATCGCCAGCACGACAACTCCGACGTTTTGAAAAAGCCCTCCGACTGTTTTACCGATGGCATAGGAGTTCTCTTTTAGAGTATGCCAGCGTATAACTACTCCATGTTTACTGAGCCGTTCAATTGCCTCTGGTCTGTAAATTGTCCTTCCGATTATAGCCCCTATCAACCTTGACTCTTCGTCGGTAAGCGTCGCAATCGGGTAGGTTTTCTGCGGATCATCAGCCGCAGCAGAGTATAACTCGACTGTTCCTGATTCATGTACCACGATGACCAGGCGGCTTCCGGAATTGGTTACAACGACAAATCTTCTTCCTATTCCGGCTAACTCGGTTTCTTCGATAGGATACATTTGTTGCCTCCTTTAACTCCTGATAAACAGGGTTCATTTTATTCCAGAGAACACATGCTGAATGAAGGGACCGGTGGGTAAGTAAAAATATAGTTTTATACTCACAGAAGATCCGGACATCTAAAGTAGTATCTGAGACTAAAAAAAGATTGGAGAAAAAGTATTTTCCCGGATACCACTCTCAATTATACTAGAAAAATTTATAGATAGAAATGAATCATGAAACTACTAGTATATTCACAAGGGGGAGTGATAAACACGTTACTATATATGTAATTATCCAGATATAGAGAAAGCGTATGCTAGTCCAAATATGTATAAGAATATACTCTTGTATTTCATTAGTTATAAAATGCTTAAATGCGCCAAAGACTTGATCTCATATAATTGTGAATAATATAGCAACGTTTTATCTAATAAACGCTGGTTTCAAGAGTAAACCTGA
This sequence comes from Dehalococcoidales bacterium, assembly GCA_028718465.1. Next base: position 1,861 of record JAQULX010000605.1, read on the forward strand.
GATAAAGTCATAGAATACTATTGCCACACTATCCAAATCATCGCAAACATACGGAAATGTCTTTTTCTACGGTTGCTCATAGTTAAATGTTGGGATAGACTAATATGGAGAGTTAACCTTGATCTTATTTTCTTATTTATACTTTATTGAGCTTTTATTTTTATGCATATACGCGTCTTTGACAATTATAGGAGGTATGCGTATGAGTATACTGAATAGTGTTGCCAAAGGTGCGGTAAAGCTTTCTCTTGGCTACGTCGGGTGAAGATTACCATACCGCAAATATGGAAATATCTTATCATTCCGCGTAGCCGCTAAACTCCATCATTATCATTCATCAAAATACCCTCAAGGTTTCGTAGATCAGCCTCCGTTTTTTGTTACCTCAAGTATCGGTGATGAGTATTTCTACGTGCGCTTAATTTCAGCGAGAGGGTCATCTTCATTCACATAATTTAGAAATACCACCATTATCAAACATAATTCTTTGAATTATGAGTAAAAAAGACAATAAAGGATGTGAAGTCACATGGAATTTGAGACAGGAAATCACACCAGCAAGAAGAAAAGCAAAAGAGCACTGGTTGAAAGGTGAAGTAGAATCACAAACTGCAGGAATAAATCTATGAAGAACTGGTGTATCAAAGGACTGTTTTCCTAATCCTACACTAAAACAACTAATAAATGATTTGTACCTGATTTTGTTTATATTCAACCATGAGTACTGAAAGCACAATTAATAGCAATCCTTTTTTAAGGAGGTCGATTTGAATATTTACGTGGGTAATCTGCCATCTGGATT
>JAQULX010000606.1 GCA_028718465.1 Dehalococcoidales bacterium
GTAGTAGCCGGAGCAGTTGGCGTAGCAGTGCCGCATCCCGCAAACAGAGTTAAAATCAGAATAAGAGTCAGAAGAGATAGACCGATGAGAGAGAAGTTGCGGGTTGATTTACCAGATTTTTGCCGTGAAAAAGCCATATTACCTCCTTGAATATAATTATGAAGAGATTACTTTACAAAGATGGTAGCGCCTGTCTCGGCCGTATCGTATCCTCCCATTTCATCGACCACTTTTCTGAACTCCTGGCTTTTGATTATTTCCAGGACCGGCGCAAACAGGTCGCTATGATAGCGGTCAACGGGGATGACAAGGTCAAACCTTTCACTCGTCAGAGGAATGAAGTCGAGGCCAAGTGAGTTGGCGGCGGCCTGGATTCCCAGTCCAACATCAGATTCTCCGCGTTTGATGCTCATGGCTACGGCCAGGTGCGTATCCATCTCGCGGTCATAACCTTTGATTTTATTGGGCTGAATACCCAGTTCTCTCAGTTTATAGTCCAGCCAGACGCGGGTGCCGGACCCTTTCTGGCGGTTGACGAAAGACACATCAGGGCGTTTCAAATCTTCCAGACTGAGGATGTTTTTGGCGTTCTTCCTGGGTACCATGAATCCCTGGGTGCGGTCAGCCAGATGGACCACTGCCACTTCCATGCCCTGGAGGGTATGTTTGATATAAGGGTAGTTGTACTCACCAGTCTCCTCGTCCAGCAAATGAATGCCGGCCATATCGGCATTGCCTTCCTGAATTGCCAGCAAACCGCCGAGGCTGCCGGCGGCTGTAATTTGCACCTCGATATCCGGCCGGTTATATTTTAAACGGCTGACCAATAGCTCTAGAGCCAGATCGTTGCTGCCGACTATGTGAATGATTTTCCGACTTTCCTCTTTTTTTTCTGTAATGGCGGCAGCTTCCTGGGTTTCTCTCTGAATGCGCCAGCGGGCCAGTTGCAGCGTAAAAGCCGCTTCCAGTTCCTCCGGAGTGTAACCCTGGCTTAATGTTTCCAGGATGAGATCATTGACCATTGCGGAGAGCCTGTTTTGCCGCAATGGCTGCCTGAGGGGACTTTCACTGTCGCCCATGACGATGGTCCCGCGCCGCCGGCTGGCCCCCAGTATGCCTTCCTGTTCAAGCTCCTGATATGCCCTGGCGACGGTGGCCGGATTGATAGACAGGGTCTTGGCCAGGCCTCTAACAGTGGGCATTCGCTCGCCAGGTCTAAGCTGGTTACTGGCAACCAGTTGTTTGACCTGCTCGATAATCTGTTTATAAAGAGGCACATCGGCTCTGTCACTGATGCCGATATTGAGCATAATCCCTCTCCTTATGTACTGTCATGAATAATACAATTATAACAGCATTTAATGGGAATTCAAAGCATAGGTAGCCCAGGGCAAACGCATTATAAATTATTCAAGATCAGTATTGGTTGCTCAGTTTGCTAATAACCTAAACTAGAGCTTAGTTTGCCAGATATAAAAATCAGAAAAACATCAGCAAGAAAATTTAATATGCAATTGCCCTGATAGGTAGCCTTTGGCATGTTGATTTTTCTTCACGGAATCGGTATAATCTGCCAAACGGCATTCAGGCAAGCCTCTATTTTGCTATGAACCAGGTGTGGCAGGCGTCAGGACATTCTTTATCCTGATGTATTTACCCGGATTTTAGCCTATCTCCACTGCAACTATCAGCTCAAGAGCAGTCCCGAACACCTGTAGATTCCGGGTAGTTACTCAATGGTATATGCTGTGGAGAATAAAAAATCTCATTCCTGAAAGATGTTTTTAAGGAGGTTATTCATGAGAATAGGTCTTTTTGGATTTGGTAGAGCAGGCAAGGCAGTTGCCACAGTATTACTTCAAAGGCATAACATATCCCTTGGCTGGGTTATCAGGAAATCAAAAGTACTGGAACATCGCTCGGTCCCGGAGTTTCTGGGTATTACAGCAGAGGATACCGGATACATTTTCCCCAGGGATGAATGGTCACCGCAAAGGCTTTTCAATGAACATCCCGTGGATGTTATAATCGATTTCTCCTCTGCTGAAGCTGTATTCTATTACGGAGAGGAGGCTGCTGACAGGAATATAGCCATTGTTAGTGCAATATCAGAGTATCCCGGTAAAACCATCGAATTTTTGAATAAATTATCCTGCAAAACAAGAGTACTCTGGTCTCCAAATATTACTGTTGGAATAAATTTCATGATGCTGGCGGCTAAAATTCTCAAAACAATCGCCCCCTATACCGATATTGAAATAATTGAGGAACACTTTAAGACCAAAAATGAGGTCTCCGGTACTGCCAAAGCAATTGCCAGAACATTATCTTTACAGGAAGAATCGATTAAGTCCATAAGGGCTGGCGGAATTATCGGCCGCCACGAAATACTTTTTGGATTTCCCTATCAAACAGTACGCTTAATCCATGAATCAATAACGAGAGAGGCATTTGGCAACGGCGCCTTGTTTGCCGCTGAAAACCTGGTCACCAAAGAGAACGGATTATATTCCATGGAGGACCTGTTAATACCCTATTTTAGATTATTTTGACCTTGTACAATAAAAAAGTTGACTTAATCAAACCCTGATCAGGTTAATAGTCCAGTAATCTCCCTGTTTGGCAGGAGTAAGAATGCACCTGTAAAACTGAACAATCGGT
>JAQULX010000607.1 GCA_028718465.1 Dehalococcoidales bacterium
CTATCAAGACCCTGAACAAGGTTTAGTAATCTATGCTCCCAAAATCCTTAAGCTGAACAACAATAATTCTGAAAAGGTATTCTGGTTTACTTATTGGATTTCCACCGACAAGACCAAGGGTAGATTAAAATGGGGCCAAGGTCCACCGGTTCTTGAGGAAGATGTATTGGAGGAGTTGCTCAAACAAGGGATAAAGCAAAACTTATTTAGTAGTCATTTTCTCGAAAGGCTTCGAGCAGAAATCGATAGTATTCTCGAAAAATAAGGAGCTGATAATGGGCAAAATAGACGACGAATCTGAATATACTTATGTGCGTGGCCATGTTAGACGCATAGGAGCACACAGGAAGGCACCTGATAATGAACAGTTTACTGAAACATGTGCTTTCTGTGAGGGCACTGGCAAAGAACCTGATATTGCTTGGGAGATAAAAAAGTGCCGTGTATGTAAAGGTGAAGGGCTCAATGTTTTTTTTGGAAACCGAGTTGAATATCATAAATGCAGCCGATGCAAAGGAGCAGGTAGAATTCTCGAAGATGAAATTTACTATTACACACCTTGTAAACTCTGCGGAGGCAAAGGTTTAATTAAAGCTGAAAAATAATGTATTACTTTGCCTACGGTTCCAACCTGTCTCAAAATCAGATGAAGCAGAGATGCCCAAATAGTCAACCACTTTTTACAGCTACACTTCCTAACTACAAACTTTTTTTTACCGGTTGGTCAAAAAATTGGAAGGGCGGAACAGCAACAATCAAGGTTGAGAACGGTTCCAAAGTTAAAGGTGGAATATACGAAATTACTGAAGATGATTTGACCAGATTAGATAGTTGTGAAGGCTATCCAACTACATATGATAAGATTGAGATAACAGCGGCAGATAAAGATAGTAATCAGGTGCAAGCAATTACCTATATGAAAAGCAAGCGACTTGAAGAAACACAACCCTCCGAAGAGTATTTATCAGTCATCCAGCAAGGATACAAGGACTGGGGCATAGAATAAACTCAACCCAGTCCATAGAGTCGTCGGCACCGCTCGGGACATAGGAATCGATTCTGGAGAGGCTGGTGAGGTATAGAATAATGGCGAGCTACTACGAGTCGGTCTTGTTGACACAGGATGTTTTGGTTGTATAATCTATAACTATTAACTCATGAAACATTTACCGTTATGAAGAAAACCCTATCCGGGCTACAAGCTTTAGAATTTGAGCATCCTTTCGACCGAACTGCTTTACAAGCACTGAAAAAAGCCCCAGGATTGGATACATTCTTAAAATGGTTATGGAAAAACGGCATTGAAAAAACCCTGAATTATTCCTATTTGGCAAGCCACCTACGAATAACGGCGAACAACTTGCCTGAAATTTATGACGTATTTCTTGAAGCAAAAAAAACCTTGGACATTGATGAGGATATATCTTTATACATCGAAAACAGCCCTGAATTGAATGCATGGACAATAGGAGCTGAAAAGCACATAATTTGCATTACTAGCTCGCTTGTTAATACATGTTCATTAGAGCAGATTCAATGCATCATAGGGCATGAATTAGGTCATATTAAGGCAGGCCATGTTCTGTATCATGTCGCTGCCAATTACTTAATATCAGCTGCTGAATATCTAGGTAATATGACGTTTGGGGTTTCGGGTTGGATTTCCGCAGGCTTACAAATACCCATGCTGCATTGGCAAAGAATGTCAGAATTCACTGCAGATAGAGCAGGTTTATTAGTCTGTCAAGATTTCAAAATCGCCCAGCAGGTTGATATGATACTCGCCGGTTTTCCTGCAGCATCTATCACTGACGCTCAAAGAGCAGAGTGGGTCAAGCAAACGAAAGATTTCAAGGATGCTGATTATAACTTTATTTCAAAAACATTAAGCCTCGCATCAGGAGGTGGAATAGCTACACAGGTATATAGCAGCCATCCATTTAGCGTTTTAAGGTCATCTGAAACTATTAAATGGATTGAATCAGGTGGTTACAGCGATGTAATAAGCCGTAAAACCATAATACCCGATTTACTCCCAAAGTTATCTTGTCTTAACTGTGGCGGGGCGCTTTTTGGGGATGAATCGTTTTGCCCTATATGTGGTGAAAAATCCTCCATAACCTGCGAAAACCATAATGGTCTTAACTGTGTTCATTGCGGAAATCGCATTGATGATGATGCGAAGTACTGCAACAACTGCGGTGAAAAAATACAAGGATAAGGGAGATTTTAATGGCTTATTGCTCAAAATGCGGAGCACAATTAAGTGAAGGGTCTAATTTCTGTAAAGTCTGTGGAACAAAGCAAAACCTACGTAGTGTATCTCCTAGTAACAACACAGCGGAATTAAAATATTCAGGTGGTATTATACAAAATAAGCAGAAGTCTACTGTTATGTTGCTTGCCATTCTGCTGGGGTTAATTGGGTTTTTTGGAATAGGGCACATTTACGCTGGTAAGGTAGGCCGTGGTATTGTTTTTCTGATTGCGGGATGGCTGTGCGATATTGTAGCTGTCTTTACTCTTGGAATTGGTCTAGTTTTAGTTATAGGAATTTACATATTTCAAATAATTGATGCGAATAATACAGCTAATAAACTTGGCATAACATAGAAGCGAGCCTTCAAAATTATCACAGATGGCAG
>JAQULX010000608.1 GCA_028718465.1 Dehalococcoidales bacterium
CTGGTATAACATTGCACCATATCTGGAGTTGACGCAACTGGAGGATATTGTAAATACTACAGTCCGCGTACTTGCTTCATTTAAGGATATCCTGGACAGGGGCGTAGAAAAAGGTCAATTCAAAACGCCTGATACATTTCTGGCAGCGATCAACATCGATATGATGTGTATTTCATGGGTGCTGAGGGGATGGACCCTTTTCCCCTTTTATACGTTTGAGCAATATGCGGCAGCGTGCGAGCAGTTCGCTGTGGCGTTAGCCCGCAACTCCGACAATTTGCATCCCGATTCTGTCAAATACAAGAAGATAGTAGCCGACGAACTAAAAGAAATATGGGACCGGGAAAGGGAGAAAAGGCCGGGCGGGCGCGGCAGCGAAGCATGGATTCGACCCGACATCAAAGGTAAACCGACTACTTAGCTTCTTCCTCCTCCTGCAATACCCTGCGCAACACCTTACCCACCAGTGTCTTGGGCAGCTCTCTGCGGAATTCGAAAAACCGGGGAACTTTATAACCTGTGAGCTTCTTCCTGCAGAACGCCTGCAGCTCTTCAGGTGTTGCCTGCTTGCCCTCCTTCAAAATCACCCACGCCTTGACCGCCTCAGTTTGCCGTGGGTCGGGAATACCTGCGACGCAGACCTCGGCCACAGCCGGATGCATCATGATAATCTCCTCTATTTCCCGCGGCCATACCTGAAAGCCTCCGCACTTGATAAGGTCTTTCTTACGTGACGTCAGAAAGAGATAGCCGTCTTCATCCTGGTAGCCTATATCACCGGTATACAGCCAGCCTTCACGCAGGGTCTCGGCCGTCTCCTCCGGCCTCTTCCAGAACGCCTGCATGAGCTGTGGCGCTTTAATAACAACTTCTCCTATTTCTCCCGTTTTAACCTCCCTGGTTCCCGTTTCTATGTCCATAATACGCACAACCACATCAGGGAGAGGCACCCCCACCGCTCCCTGTTTCCATTTACCCTTGACCGGGAAGGTCCCGCCGACAATTCCCGATTCTGTCAGGCCATAACCCTCTATGATCGGGCCGCTGATATATTTCTCAAATGCATTTTTAGTCTCTGCCATCAGCGGGGCGGCGCCCGATCCCGCCCTTTTTAACGACCGGAGGTCATCCGGCCTCAGGGCAGGATAGTTCAGAATCGCTATAAAGGTTGTCGGCGTGGCAGACATACTGGCCACTTTATATTTTCTTATGGATTCCACCATATTTTTAATATCCCGGGCGTTTAAAATCAATACCTGCGGTATGTGTCCCATCAACAATACTCCGAAAGATACGTAGACGCCGAAGGAATGAAACAGAGGCAGCATGACCAGCGCTTTATCTACCCACTGAACGGTTACCGACTCGTACCATGCCTGATGGGCTTTGCCAGTGATAATAATGGCATGATGGGTGCACATAACACCCTTGGGAGTCCCAGTAGTGCCTCCGCTGAACAGTATCAGGGCTGTGTCAGACGTGCTCACCTGGACGGCAGGCCTGGGTAACCCCCTGTATTGTTCCACCAGCTCCGACCACCAGGCATCTCCCTTTTCCAGTGAAATAGACCCGCACTCTCTTTCAATGGGTAATTTAGTGTAAGTATCCGTATCCGAAACAATCAACATATTTACTTTTGCACGTTCCTGGAAGGTTTTAACTGTTTGATAATATTGAGAATCTATTATTGCCACCTTAGCTTCAACATCCTTAATCGAGCGCTCCAATTCAAAAGGTGTATACAGGGGATTAAGAGGCACTACGATTCCCCCCACTTTCCAGATGGCAAAAAATGCAATAAAGCTCTGCGGGCTGTTAAGGAAAAGACAGATAACCCTGTCACCTTTCTTTACCCCGCTTGCCATTAAAGCGTTCGCCAGCGCGTTGCTGTGTTCTTCTATCTCCCGATAAGGAACTTCCCTTCCCTGAAAGATGCACAGCGGGTGCTCCGGCTTCTGTTGTAAACCATCCGCCAGGACATCCAGCGCAGTGATCTCAGGGTACGGCTGCAAAGTATATGGCACGCCCGGGTCGTAACTATGGAACCACGGATAATCCTGCATAACTCCCCTGTCGCATATGTACCGGATAGGTTATGATCGACTGCCCAGTCGATATCTAACAGGGCACAATCTATCATTTACAAACAACAATCGTCAAGGGGGACTTTGCCCTTACTGGTATATGGTAGAAAATATAATTGAAAGAATGCTGAAAAGGCTCTATTAACTGCTCTTAGAGACAGCAGCGGGATTTTTTACCGGCTTAGCCGTTTCCCTGGCGCGCACTAAACCTACAGCAGCCTCCTGGCACTTAGCGATGTACTGGTCCAGTGTATAATGCTTTCTCAAGTACCATCTCTTCAATGTCCACATATGTTCCAGCATCAGGATGTAATAGGAGGCCAGCTGGGGATCATCTGTGCCGAACTCGCCAGTCTTGCATCCGGCCTCCACTATCATCTTTAAGAGGTCGACTGCGTGGAGCTCCTGCCTTTTGACCTGGTCAAGCTGGTCCTGGCTCATGGTCCTGGACTCGCGGTAGACAAACAATATCATGTCCTGGACGGCGTCCATCAGCCTCAGGCCCTCCCTGATCCTGCGTTTCATGGCCTCGGTGTGCGAAATACGCGGCAACTG
>JAQULX010000609.1 GCA_028718465.1 Dehalococcoidales bacterium
CCGATCTATGAAGGGGCTCAAGGATGCCGATGTCTCCGAGCGTCCGGCCATGGGCCGGTACGCCAACGAGCTCAAGCAGGAACTGGCCGCGCTCCTGGAAACCCAGTTTAATAGATATTTTCTTCGCTTTGTCCATTTTCTCATCGCTCTGAGAGTATTTGGTAGTTTTACTAGCCTTATTCTACTATAAACAGGACATTTGTTCTATTTCCTGGCAGACTGTTTTAACGGTTACCATAGAGTGAGATAGTTATGACTTATTGACCATCTCATGAGATTTTAATTGCAATTTGATTGCATTTAATGTATATTTAGTATGTCCCCTATCCTTTGGTAAGATGGTTGAAATAGACTAATTGGGATAATATGATCGAATAAGGGGTTCGCTCAGGCTGATTCTCCTGGGCTCCTGCCGCCGGTTTTTCTTTATTTACCAGGCAAGTGTACAAACAGATCCGGGTGCTGATCGGTTAAATTATTATATCGTCTTACGATCTGATATATCTACCTCACTAATATTCTTGAAGGGGGAAACCATGAGACGGAGCGTAATGAATGCAGTCGGAGAGAAAGAGTATATCGATTCCGGCAGCTGGAAATGCAGCCAGAGTCCCAGCGGAGCGCACCACTGGATTATCGAGCATAACCAGATGACCTGTAAACACTGTCAGAATATCCGGCAGCTAACCAACACGGCCTTCAACTATATCCAGCCCCAGGTCAGATAAACGCATTGAATAATGAAGCACCGGGCGGTTTTAGTTTCTATAAGAGATATCAAGCGTTCCTGTAGTCTCTGCTATAGAATTCTGCAATAAGAAGCAGAAGTTCCGAAAAGCAAATAGAACGGGACTGATAAAGAGAGCAGAGGAAAACCCCGCCCTCTTTAGATAACGAGCTAATATATAAATAATCGATTTAATCCTGCACGGAGACGCTCCGTCTTCTTTAGCGGTCTCCGGCATGGTCTCCTGTTTATCGCAATCACTTTTTGCGTTAAAAATCAAACTGTCCGCGTCGGTTGAATTGAGTCGACTATCTGGTTTCGGACTTATTCCGATCGCTGGAATACTCCGGTGGGATGTAGCCGGTCCAGTCGCAGACCCGGTTGGGGTCCAGCATATTCCTGACTTTTTGAAGCCATACATCACAGTTGTCGTAGATCGGCCCCCATCTCTGGTGGACATGCTCGATATCCTCAACCTGCATCATAGCGCCCCGGTTGGTATAGCTGAAGCTCCTGAAGGGACTGTTTGAATCATAGACCGCATCCATGTACTTTCTGGCGGAAGCCAGCGATTTATCGTCCCACGGATCGAAGGCGGTACCAACTCCACCCGAGCAACCCAGGGTATAGTGCTCCATCGGACGGTATAACATGCCGGAGGAAGACTGTATCAAAGCCCCGTCCTTAATAAAGGGTTTGAATGCATCTATTTCCACAGGTCGATAGCGCGCCTGCATATCCGGGGAGCCGTCCGCTCCCTGGATGGAAACCATAAAGTCACCGGTAGGCCGCAATCCGGGCACGCCGGTGGACCAGATCTGGTACTGGAACCGCTGGGCATTGATTTTTTGATTGTTGAATATGGGGTCCAGAACGCCCCCGAATTTTTCCATGATAGACATCACGGCCTTTTCCCGGTAGTCCAGTTCCCTTTTCGAATGACCGTTGATAGTTACGGGCACCGAGTTTCTCACCTTCTCCATGTGCTCAGGGCTCAACTTCTTCTGTTTGGCCCACTGCTCGTCATTGCCTTCCTCGTTAAATCCGCTCTCTATATAGCCTGGAGCGACAATAATGCACAGCTCAGCCTGACCCAGTTCACGGGAAGCCTGGAGCATCTTGTCAATATTGGGGAAGGTCATGACCCACGATCGATAGAGTTCCGGAACTTTCTCTATCTGAGCAAAAGACAGCGGTTCGCCGGGCTGCCGGACCATCTGCCATTTAACTTCACCGTACCAGGGATAAAGTTTGACTGAACACCTGGTGATGACGCCGTGCCCGCCGTTAGCTCCGGCCCGTCCCCTCAGGATGCCCCGCAGGCTGAATCCCGGCCCGTCTCCGGAAAACCAGCCGCCTTCCCGGTTGGCTGTCCCCAGGTTCAATATCTCCCCGGTGGGCAGGACCCACTCACAGCCCAGCACGTTGCGGCCGTAGCCGCTGGTATATATCTGAGAGACAGTCATCTCCTGATGGCAGCAGGCCACTGATATAACTGAAGCGCTGTAGCCTACACCAGGCTTCCCCACATAAAGCCCCTTTTTGGCGGCTTCCAGTTGCAGTTGATAAATCGTTACAAACGGCTCGACCACGGCATGCATATTCTTTTCATCGATTTCCAGGATGCGGTTCATCCGCCTTAGCTCCAGCAGGATGCCCCGCTGGTGGGCCAGGTAGGTTCCTACATACTCAAACCCTGAAGCCAGGGCCTTGAACAGGATGCCCTGCCTGTTGCAGTAGCGGACGATCTTCTTGATTTCCCCGGCATTGGCCGGTAGCAGGACTGCCGCCGGCGGATTGTGCCGTTTATCGCCGAAAGCCAGCTTGTTGCCCCAGACCTGGTTGTAGCTTTCCATGATCGCCGGTTCCCGGCTGATGTTCTCCGGGCCGACTATCTCTTCCA
>JAQULX010000610.1 GCA_028718465.1 Dehalococcoidales bacterium
TAGTGACCGTGATCTTGAGCATACTCGATATGTTGTTTACCATCTTGGTTGAAGGCAGGCAACATGGCATCGTGTTTTCCATCGAATTCTACAGTAATAAATCGGTTTTTCTGACAGAGGTTGAGATTGAATGTCGGGGCAACTTTAACCCACGTTCCTTCAATGTATAATTCACTATAACCATGGGCCGGGAAATAATTACCCCCCATAAGCTGTTGCACTTTATCTGGGACGAGGTAATTCCGAATTGCAGCTATGTGAATACGAGCAGGGATGCCCAATGCCCTGGCCAGTGCGATTAAAAGAACAGCTTTCTGGATGCAAAATCCATTTCTTTCCCGTAAAACCTTGCTGGCCTTGAAATATTCCGGTCTATCCTGTGGTACATATAGATTGTATTTGATCTCGTCTCTGACAAAGTAAAACAATGATTTAGCCTTGTCTGGAACCTCATGATGCTCTCCGGAAATCTCCTGGGCTTTCTCTTTTATCAATAAGTTATCGCAGTCAATAGTTGGGGTTGGTCTTAGGTAGATATCCACTTGATACTTTCCTCCTTTCACGGATAATCCAGCCAGGAATGTTGTAGCTAGACTGATTTTCGGGGCGCAGGGTCCTCCACCATTTGCAGCATGTTACCATCATGATCATAGAACAGAAATGATCTTGAACCAGGGAATGACCAAATATGATCAGTTTGAGTCTCGTAACCTGCAGCTTTTATTTTATTAAACCACTCTTCGATATTTTGAACATTAAAGGCTAACTCCTTAATGCCAACATATCCGTATTCCAATTTTTCCCTCGGAACTTTCTGCACCTTTGGATTCTCTGGCTGCTGTAGCTCCATTATGGCTCTCTCGTCAGAAGATAAAAGTACCATACGGGATTTTGAACCTTTCACGTGAAAAATGCTATCCAACTCTGTTTGATCAAAAAATTTATCTTTTCCCGGTCCCTCTGGAATAATGGTATCTCTTATAACTTTGAATCCCAATACATCCCGAAATAATTTTATGGATTTTTCCATATCACTGGTTATAATGCAAATATGGCCAAATTTCATTTATCAACTCCCTATTCATTTGTCTTATTTGCTGTAATACTATTGCAAGCATAGAGCACATCAGTTAGCTTATCATGACCGTGACCTACGCTCGATAAGTGTACCACTTCTTGTGTTAGTGCGAAAGGCATTTTAGCTTCAGGGGTGGGAGGTTTAGAACTGCTGCTTAAACTGCATTCTGATAAAATATGAGATAGTGAGGGGGAAGTTTGACTTAACGTGCTGACCTCCCCACCCTCCAGCTTCACGGGAGCGTCAGCAAATGGTGGTTTGATATTGTGCGCCTGTAGCTCAGTGGATCAGAGTGCATGACATACGCGATTGAGTGTTGACGTTGACTTTGACCAAAACCGTATTTTAATATAGTTTCGATTAATAAAAAGAGCAGTCCCATCAGTGAATAGTTGTAAGGAGGATGCTTAATGAATAAAATGCGCCACGTCATTTCTGCTTCAATTGTTTTTTTAATTATATTTGCCGCAATGATATCCTGTAGCCCAAAAGTCAGCATCTCTAGCACATCCGGCAATGACATTGACACTCTCCGTTCCACTCTTGAGAAGAATGATTTCTCCTCGAAATTTGCACCGTTTGTCCATGTTGACCTTATTAAATTATATGAAGCTGGTAAACTGGCGAATTCCGGCGGTAATAATGCAGATGCACCATACAGGGCGATGTTTGGTGCTATTCCCGACAGTATTCCACTCACCAGCATGAGTCAACTTACCGGCGCCCAGGACAAAATTGATAATTGGTTGTATACGTCTCCAGGGATGATAGAGGGGTGGCAATTAAATCCGGATGAAGCGGTTGTGGTAGTAACTAAAACGCCACCGAAATGTACCTATTTCAGCTATTGCGGGTTTATCTTTTATAAATACTATGAAAAAGAGCAACAGCGGAAATGGGTTTGGACCAGTTTTAATGATCCTCTAAATAATATGACTATAAAAACCACCGGCACTCCTAATGGGATGACTGGGGACCCCTTTGATCAGGATACCATCATCATTATTACTGCCGATAAGGGTATTGATCAGCGCATACGCAAAGCTATGGTTGCAGCAGGCTACACGGAAGATATCATTAACACTTATATAATTCCAACCTCAATGGTCAAGCTGGGCATAGGGCCGGAATATGACACCATTGTCTTCGGACAACGCATGGCCCTGTTTACCGATGAAAAAGCGGGAAAAGAATATGTGAACAACATAACTGCGGCTATCAAGGTTACCCCCAAATCAAAAACAACGCTTGATCCTTTCCCTGCCCCGCAATTGCGTGTAAGAGGCACAGGTAAGACAGAGATTGATTTGAAGCCTGCGCTTGAGGAGTTACGCAAGGTTATCCTAGAAAAACACAGTGCCTTAACAACAAAAGAGCTGGTAACTTCTGTCTGGCTCTCCGAGTCCTATGATGCAGTACAGACGGAGACATATGTAGCTGGGGAAAGCCGTGATACAGTCTACCTGCGCAGTGAAACACTTACACTGGGTGATAATTCCGACGAGTTTATCATCGTTTATGGCGTAAACCATGCTGCCACCGGCAAAGCC
>JAQULX010000611.1 GCA_028718465.1 Dehalococcoidales bacterium
TAAAGAATATGAAGAACCTCTGATATTATTCCACTTTCTGAATTGATTAGAAATTGTTTCCTTCAAGCATGCCGTTCGTATTAAGCTTGTCTATATCAGCCTCAACCCACAGTGCCCGCCCGAACGGTTTAATTCTGCCATCGTCGTATACAAACCATGTGGGTTTGTTATCGAAATCGTCGAAGAAACCCCGAAAATGCTGTTCGAAATCACCGGTAAACCAAGCCGCGTGGTCGAAGGCCTCCTTTGCCTCCTCCGGCCAACGGTCAATGGCTATTTCCCAGGCTGCCAGGTCATCATGGCGCTCTGTAATGATTATCAAGGGTTTCGGCGGGGGAAACAATACACCTACATACTGTTTTGCCTCTGGAGTTTCGGCAATTTCGGTAAGGTGGGAATAAAGAGCAATATAGACCTCTTCGTATTCCAGGGCATTGCCGGGATCCGATGAACACCCGCCAGCCACCAGGCTGGATACCACCAGCAGGGCAGCCAGACCTGTTATTATTGGCCTGAATTTTGTATTGCGCATTTCAAATCAACCCCCTGTTTCTTATATACTTGTTCGATATGTGCGGTTGATGATTTTTTGGAGCAGAGGTGTCAGGCTGAACTCTTTTGGATGAACCCCACTATACCGAGCACAACCCCTGCAAGAATCAGTACCCATTCGAGCCCCAGGGCATTAAACGACTGCCCCAAAAGAATGAGAATTATTCCAAGCAGCATTATTTTCATGCTTACCTCCTCAGGCCATAGGCCAGTACTTTATTCGGGCATCCGTCTACACACTGTCCGCACAGGATACAATCGAGTGAGCCCACCCGGCCTGTTTGAATATGGCTGCTTACAGGGATGCTCATCGGGCATTGCTCATCACAGGTTCGGCAATGAATGCAGTTCGATGGATTGGACAATATTCTGAGCCGGGGAATACGCAGAACTTTGCCGGAGAGGCAACCTCCTGCCAGGAAGGGCGACATCCAGCAGATGCTGTGGCACCCGGCCCGCTTCCCGATTACGACCGTCAACCCGAAGAATACGAACAAGACTAGATAATAAATAATATATTTGGCGGGTTCATCTACCGATACTAAGCTGTCGCTTAAGTGAAGTGGATCAACGCCCTTGATTCCGCCGGCGAGAATAAAGCCGGCTGCCACTACGGAAAACCATATTGTGAAAATGCCGTAGCGAAGCAAAGTTAGCTTGCGAACGGGAGCAGGCTTGTTATTGATATCTTCCCCGATTTCGCTTAGCCCGGCGATTGGGCACGCCCAGCCGCACCAGGCGCGTCCGAAGAAAATTCCGGAAATGAATAAAACAAAAAAGACAATTAAACTCCCGGAAATAATGCCGCTCAATGCACCGTCGATAGAAATGTAGGGGGAAAAGAAATTCAGCGTAATTGGAAAGAGCAGCAGCGATAGAAATACCAGCGTCAGGCGGATTTTCTGCCTTGTTTTCATGCTTCACTTCCTAAATACCGGATCGTTTCACCGCTCCACTTCAAATAGGCTTCATTTACCGTGATGCCGAAATCAACCACCCTTAAAACGCGAGGGTGGTTTGGGTGCCGATCGATTATAGATTCCAGTTCGGCTTTTGCCAGTTCGAGCCATTTCAGGTCCCTCTGGTGTTTCTCCCGGAACGCTTCTACATGACCAAGCATGGTTTCAGCAGAAACAAGGTTGGAAAAATACATTTTTAGCAGAATTTCCAGCCTTAAAGATTCCCGCTCAACAGGCTGGGCGAGCCAGTCCTGCAATTCCTTCAGGCCTTGCGGTTTGAGCTCGTAAGTCCGCTGGTTGCGCCTTCCCTTCCGGGCAGTTCCTGTTTCTTCGATCAGGCCGCGGCGCGTTAAGGATTTTAAAGTGGGGTATAATTGCCCGTAGCTTTCATTCCAGAAGAATCGAAAGCGCAGGTCGATAATTTTTTTTATCTGGTAACCGGTCATGGGGGATTCACTTAACAGGCCCAGTACGACAAATTCTGTTTGCCTCATACATGCCCTCTAATATATCTAATAGATATAATATAACACGTGATTTTCTTTTTGTAAAGAGTTTATTCAAAGTAAACGGAAGGTATAGTCAGGCAGACTTGAAAACCCGGGATTAACTAGGCCTTTCTTAACTCTCCATTTTCTCAAGCCGGGTGTAATAATCCGGCAGTTCGTTCAGGTGGGCCAGGGCTATTTTGCCGGTAGTGATGGGGTCATCGTTAGTGACATTGGTAGCGGGGTCGGCAAAGCCGTGCTCGAGCTCGACATCCAGCCCCATGCGGTACTGCTCGACATCGAACATGCTCCAGTCTATGCCGAGCTTTTCCCCGATTTGCCTGGCTTCTTCAGCAGTAAAGTGTTTTTTGGTCGATTTTTCTTCCTTGAAAGAATCAACCACGCTTTTACCGAAAACCTGTGCAGCTTTGCCCACGTCTCTGAACTTGGCTTTGACTTCCTCATCCTTGAAGCGGCTTGCCAGGGTCTTGGCTGAAGTGGAAGCGCTTTCGGTAAATTCCCGGGTCCTTTCTTTCAGGGTGGGATCGTTGAAAATCTCGCCGATTGCCTGACCGAAAGACGTGAAAATCTCAACAAAGTTGTCAACCGCCTGCTTTTTATCCGGCTT
>JAQULX010000612.1 GCA_028718465.1 Dehalococcoidales bacterium
CGTTTCTTTTTTGCCCCGGAAGTAAGCTATATATCTGGCGACTCCGTCCGGCAGACCAAGACTGACCAGCACGGTAGCAAAAGTCATTACTACTATAGCCAGTGAATAGATGCCATAATCGGCCTCTGAACCGAATCTGGCGATAATAAGCCTGGTGGCGAATCCGAGCAACAACGCTAGGACCGTTCCAAAGAAGGCGATGCCGGTACCACGGGCTATTTTCCTGAGGGAATCGCTTAGAGGTTCTACCATAGCAGTTTTCTTATTCGAGCGTCTAGCTTCCATCCTTCGGATAGGTTATCAGTTATTGTAATAGCATTGATTTTACTTGTCCATACCAGTGTTAGCAGATATATGGTTTATCCAGCGTGAACCGCTGATATTATTCTCTGACTTGATGTTATTGATCAATTGGATATTACCTGATCCGCATAGACTTCATGAATGAATTGACTACTAGGGATTGGGATCATATTATTGCTGACAAAAAACGAGTTGCATGAGAATCTCCAGGTGAATTTTTATCTGGCAAATACATTCAAAATACGTTACGATCTACGGTCAACTGCCTGCCATAAAAACTAAATGGATTCATCTTTATCCTTTCGTATAATGAACAGGCGAGATATGCTAGAATAACATTTATTAAAGTACTTTATATGAGACAAACATGGATCAAGATAATATTACTAGAGGATGGAAAACATCGGTTTTCAAAGGTTTTATATTACTTGTTAAACCCTTATGGGGAACTGGCATTGGCAAAATCCCCCCCATAGGAGCAATTTATCGCTACTTATATCGTAAATTGGCGATAAATGAGCTCATAATGTCGGTTTACGGCAATAAATTAATAATACGCACTTCGTATCTTGATGGAGTCTCTAATGAAGTACTTTATCATGGCACCTACGAAAAATATGAGACGAAATTATTTGAGCAATACATAAATGAAGGCATGACTATTATTGACATTGGAGCTAACGTCGGATATTACGCACTACTGGCAGCAAGGCTTGTCGGCAGCAAAGGTAAAATATATGCCTTCGAACCCGAATCGGAGAATTATAACTTACTCCTTAGAAATATAAAGTTGAATGGCTACGGGAACGTTGTCGCTATAAAAAAGGCGGTTTCCAACCATACGGGAAAGACCGACCTTTTTCTTAACAAGGAAACTGGCGCCCATTGTTTCTTGCCGGAGCGCGAGGGTATTGTAGGAAAGACTACAGTTGAGACGATAAGCCTGGATGAATATTTTAAAGACAGAAGATATCCTATAGATATCATCAAAATAGACGTCGAAGGGTCAGAGCTGGCAGTTATTATGGGCATGCAAAATGTCATTAAGGACAATGACAATTTAAAGATTTTTTCCGAATTCTGGCCCTGGGGTCTCCAAAAATCTGGATTTCCTCCACGAGCATACTGGGATAAACTCGTCGATTCTGGATTCAAATATATCTATTTGATAAATGAACGTGAACAAAGGCTGGAGCCAACCGACTTTGCTTCTGTAATGAGGCATTGCGAGGATACATCGCGCGCAAAGCTTCCAAGTGCGAATTTACTCTGTACAAAAGTGCCTTTATCACTGAAAGTTACGGAGGATACTAAATAAATGTTGCAGAAGAGAATCCGTCGTTTAATACCTAAGGTACTAATGCTTATAAGGGGACGAGGAGTAATTGAGATAAAAGACTGGGAACTTTTGGAACCAGAACTATTTTCAATAGGAATCGGGACGTACGGACACCCGTTGATCCATATATGGGACAAAAGAACGAGATTAATAATAGGGAAATTTTGTTCTATCTCTGACGGCTCTGAATTCGTACTCGGCGGAAATCATTTAAAATCCTGTATAACAACATACCCTCTGGAATCATACTTAAATGCGACACCACAAAGTGAATATATCGAAGATTACACTTCGACCAAAGGTGACATAATTATCGGGAATGATGTTTGGATCGGAATTAGAGCAATTATACTATCTGGTGTAAAGGTCGGAGATGGCGTCATAATAGGAGCAGGGAGTGTTGTAGCTGCCAGTAAGCGCATAATGCCCGCTGGAATAATCCCTCCGTATAGCATCATAGCAGGAAATCCTGCCAACATTATTGGCCATAGATTTCCCCAAGATATAATAGATAAACTATTGGAAATAAAATGGTGGGATTGGCCATCGTCTCTAATTAAAAATAACATTCAAATAATACATAATAATGACATTGATAACCTACGAAAAATTAATAAAGAGAAAGATATAAACAAACGTCATTAACCATACGTCTCAATAAAACTTGAGGGAAATATCAGCCAATGAAATTACATGCAGATCATCCAAAAAATATGCAGCATAGTGTTTGCCCATCACCATGGACTACACTTTTAATAAATTATGACGGCGGGATCTCATTCTGCTGTTTTCATCCCGCCTTTGCAAATATAAGGTCATGCAATCAGCATTCATTAGAAGAAGTATGGAATGGACCCATTGCACAACATCTAAGGCGCAAATGGAAAGAAGGAGATATAAGTGGAACACCTTGTGCCAGTTGTCAGGGATTACGTATGTTCAAAACGTACGATTACCCAATCAAATACTTCGATCTCCCAACG
>JAQULX010000613.1 GCA_028718465.1 Dehalococcoidales bacterium
TGCTTCTGAGAAGGTCTCTATTCAGTTTTTCTGTGTTCTGTAATCGCAATTCTTTGAGGTAAGCAATTGAATCTCCCCCAGGCTGCAAGTAAATCAAATCCAGTAACGCTTTCTCCGGAGTAGCGACGAAAGCGCTTTGTCCTCCTAATTCAGTCATCTGATATCCAAACAACAGCTCTGTTTTGATATGGCGAAATTCATACATTCCTAATGGCGTCTTTACCCGTTCTGGGCGGCCGGTCGATACGCTGGTTATGATGTTTACAACCTCAGGGATGATGCCATAATACGATAATGCAGATTGGAGACTGACATAAGAGGCCTTCTGCAGGTGATTAGCCACCAGGAAAGGATGGGGTTGTATTTTCTGATATGGAGGTGCAATGGAATAAAGGCCTCTGCGAATTCGGTAGATTTTTCCGGCTTTCACCCACCGCGAAAGTTGAATGTAGATCAGCTTTGGGTCGACATTTCCAGCAAGAAGCAAGGAGGACTCAAAGATTGGATCGTCTCCGACAAGTTTTAAAAGTAAATCAAATTCCATTGCATTATATTAGCATAATTGATAACTTAATGTAATAATATTCGTTTAAACATGTTGTTGATGCTGACAGGATGTGTAGAATATTTTTCTATGCTTTCTTTGTCAAGTATTTCCTCAAACTGACTTACATTTGCATTTACTGGAAGTTTATCCCATGAATCTCCCGTTTTTTTCAAAAGAAACGAAGATAATTCTCTTGCGTAGTGCTGCCTGTTCTTACATAAATTTTCCCGTCATAAGAAACAGGGAAATAAGAACAGGGAACCTTAATATTCAATAGACTTTTACCATTTTGAATTTCTTCTCACACTAAAGAAGTTATTCCTAATTTATTTCTGATTTTGTTTGGCAAATCCTCTAGCAACTTTTTTGTGTCGGATTTTTCCAGACCAATTGGCTCGCCCCCGTCGTCACGACCTATATAAACGATGCCGCCCTCTGTATTTGCAAATGCGGCAATAGTTTTTAGGTATTCATCATGCCATGACTGTTTGAATTCTCTAGTATGATTTTCTGCTTCATGTTTTATGTCCATACTCCAAGCTCATCGAGTAGACAACTTGACCCTCCTTATCAAATATTTCTGTTATGTCATCCCGTACTATTCGTTGTATCGAAATTTATTTCCTATTTCATTGGTTTTCAGCTCTTCATGGCGCACCTGTTGCTATCTCTTACCGTCTCGTCAGTTGCCGTACAGAGCAAAAAAGCCGGCTGATGCTATCTCAGTCGGCCTGCATCGTAACGCTTTCAGATAGGTTAGAATGTATATACAATACCGATTTGAGGAGCACCTGCAATTCCAACAACACGTACCTCTTGTTCATACGAAAAGCCTCCTGAACTGAACTTCCAAGTTGTATACATTGGCGTGGATATGATTCCCCGTAAAGATACCGCGAGGTTTTCAGTCAGATTGTAGACAAGGCCCCCATTTAATACTATCGATATTGTACTTACTGTGACATCAACCGTTGTTCCCTCTTCAATTTCTTCTGAGTCGGTCGAACTTTCATAGAGCAGTCCAGCCCCTATTTCAGCCGAAAGCTCCGAATTCACAGAAATATGATATACACCGGTAAGGCCGACCAGCCAAGAGAGAGGATAATTGGAAACGTCGACATCCTCTCCATTGAGCGTACCTGAAATTGCCTTTCCGAATCCAGCCATATAGCCTATTCCCAAATTCGTTTTATCAAAGAAAGTAACCCCGTTAAGTATAAACTGTCCCGATATCCCGGTAGATTCTCCAGTAACTGAAGCGCCACCAAAGGAAATAGTCGAGGTTTCTTTTGAAAAGGAAACACCTCCGTCAACGCCGATATGGCTGGATGCCGAGTAGACAGGTACCAGACAAACGCTCGCCAAAATCAGCAATGCTATCGTGATTCTTCTCATACAACACCTCCTGGCATATTACTTTTTTGTACCCCTATGGGGAGACACAGATTTGTAGAATAATGAGCTCCTCACAGGTAATTGTAATGTAGCCAGTGAATTTGATCCAGTTACTCTCAAGATATTGATAGCAGTCGAACCTGGTGTTCCTCTGTTCTCTATTGGGATCCTTTCTCTTTTGCAAAGATCATGAATCAGTTTCATTTTTCAATCTTTTCCATAATGCCGTTTTCGGGTATGATGCTGACATGGAACGAACAAGGGGATTGTCCAATTACCACACTCATTGCGGACTTGACGATGGGAACGGCACAATGGAGGAATACGTGCTGAAAGCGCTTTCACTGGGTTTCAATGCCCTTGGGTTCTCCTGTCATGCTCCTGTTCCCTTTGATGACGGATGGCATATGAAAGCCCAGGATTTTCCCTACTACCTGGACGAAATAGGACGGCTGCGCGGTATTTATCGGGATCGTATTGAACTATACGCAGGTCTTGAACTCGAATACCTTGAACAGACGGCTCAGTTGTGCGGTATCGAGATGCGAGAACAGCTCGATTATGTCATCGCTTCGGTACATCTCATGTACCATAAGCCATCAGGGCGGTATTTGTCGATTGATGGATCGCAAGAGGAATTCGACGCATTGCTACAAGACAACTTCCATCAAGACATACAAGC
>JAQULX010000614.1 GCA_028718465.1 Dehalococcoidales bacterium
GCAAATGGCGAAGTCGTGGCGATGACCGGGGACGGCGTTAATGATGCCCCGGCCTTAAAAGCCTCCGATATCGGGGTAGCCATGGGTATTAATGGCACTGACGTGGCGAAAGAAGCCAGTGAAATGGTGCTGGCGGACGATAATTTCGCTTCGGTAGTGGCTGCAGTCGAAGAAGGCAGGGCCACCTTTAATCGCCTGCGTAATGTGGTCTTTTATCTTCTCAGTACCAACCTGGGCGAACTACTGGCTCTCATTCTCAGCGTCGGACTGGTGGGAGCAGCCCCCTTACTGGCGGTGCAGATTATCTGGGTAAATCTGGTCACAGATACCTCTTCGGCTATTCCTCTCAGCATGGAGCCGAAGAGCGGGAAAGAACTGGAAAACCCGCCCCGCCACCCCAGGGTTAGTATTATATACCCGGGGCTCTTGTTCAGGGTAGCATTCATGGCCACCCTCATGGGAGCAGGCTTATACCTCATTTTTAACTGGGCAGAGTCAAGAATGGGACTGGTACAGGCGCAAACCCTGGCTTTCACCGCAATGGTAAGCTTCGAATGGTTCAGGGTATTTAATGCCCGCTCGGATAAACAGACCGCTTTCAAGCTGGGCTTATTCCGGAACCGGCCGTTGCTGGTGGGCATCAGCGTAGGCATTCTCCTGCAAATAGCTGTAATTTATTTGCCGCCTCTTCAAATTGCTTTCAGAACGGTTCCCCTGGAGCTATGGCATTGGGGAATTGCGATCGCAGCGGGGCTTGTCTTATTCACCATTGAGGAATTGCGGAAAGTGTTCTTTCCGAATCTTTTCGATTTGGGCAAGTGGAAACCGGCAAAATACAAATTTTGATTTGGCAGCTTTTTTTGCCTTACGCCGGTAATAACGCTAACACTCTTGTTGTAGTGTTGCAATTCAAAGCCCGACCTAAACCCAGGTAGTATAATATCCTAATATAATTTAAGGAGTGAGTACTTATCCATTCCTGTCGATATTAAGGGCGGTATACGTTGAGAGAAGGGAACGCGAAAGCCAAGGAAGCCTTGCGCCTTAGCGAAGAACGCTTCAGAACCATGTTTGAAGGTCATCAGGCTATCATGCTGCTAATTGAACCTGAGAGTGGGCGGATTGTTGATGCTAATCCGGCCGCAGCCGAATTTTATGGCTACCCCCGTGATGAACTCCGCCGGATGAGTATCCAGGACATCAATCAATTACCTACTGAACAGGTAAAAGAACAAAGATCAAGAGCTGTTAACAAGGACCAAATCAAATTTATCTTTCCTCACCGGCTGGCTA
Organism: Dehalococcoidales bacterium; assembly: GCA_028718465.1. The sequence goes on from JAQULX010000614.1 coordinate 1,294, forward strand.
ATGGAGAGGTCCGTACGGTTGAAGTGCATTCAACCCCTATCAGCTTTGATAAACGGACTCTGCTTTTTTCAATCATTCATGATATTACCGAGAGGATGGAAGCTGAACAAAAACTGGCTGCGCTGTCTGAGAGAAGGCGGCATCTCCTTAATCTTTCCAGGGTAATAGTCGGCGAAAGAAATATGAGCCAGCTTCTCACCAAAGTTGCCGGAGCAGCTCTGGATCTAACCAGGTCACGAATAGCGGTCTGCGGGCACGGCAGCGTCAACGGGAGTTTTACAGTCGGCGGGGCGCACTGGATCGAAGGAGCATCGCCTTGCCCGCCCGAAGAAAGCTTTCATATTGAGAAAGGCGGAGTCTTATTGGAGCTTATCCAGGGTAAAGACTCAATCCGGCTGACTCAAACACAGCTTGTAGAACATCCTGCATGGTGGGGATTGCCGGAAAATCACGCACCTTTGAACGGACTGCTGGGAGCCCGGTTAATAGATGAGAACGGTCAATCTAACGGTGTCATTATGGTTAGCGATAAGATAACCGGAGAGTTTACTGAAGAAGATGAGTTTTTTCTCCGCCGGCTGGCCATTATGACTTCACTGGCTCTGCAACACATTAAAGCCAGACAGGAGGTGGAGCAAAAAGCCGCGGAACTGGAATCCAGGGTCCAGTCCAGGACTGCAGAGCTTCAGCAGGCTTATAATGTTATCCGGCAAAACCAAACCCTGCTCCAGGATTTATTCGAAAATATTGGTGAAGGGGTGGTTTTGATTGATATTCAGGGCAAAGTGTTGAAAATCAATAAAGCGGCCGGGGAAATTTTGGGAATTGACCAATCTGTTGTAGAAGGGACTTTCTACGATAGTCCACATTGGAGGGGCAAAATCACCCTTCCGAAAGGAATGATGCTCTCTCGCGAGAATCTGGGAGCATTTTTGCAAACCAGCCTTCAGCAAGTTCGCCGAAACCTGGAGGTCCAGGTTCAGCTTGATGATGGAAACCGGCGCTGGCTGAGAGGCAGCATAGCGCCTCTGGTCGGTTCGTCACCACAGATAGAAGGCATTATTGTCACTTTTGCAGATATTACTGCCGAAAAGGAATTCCAGAGGGAGCGAGAACAGTTTTCCAGCAGATTATTAGAGACCCAGGAACAGGAAAGGAAGCGGATTGCCTATGAACTGCATGATGATACCGCTCAATACCTGTCTATTCTTAAGATGCAACTGGGCGCTCTGGTCGATTCCGGGGAAATCCAGAGCCCGGAAATTAAAGAAAAGCTCAAGTTCCTGGAGAAAGACGCTGACCGGGCTTTCAATGATGTTCGCCGCTA
>JAQULX010000615.1 GCA_028718465.1 Dehalococcoidales bacterium
ACCACCTCTTGTGTTGGCAAAAGCTACTAAAGATTCAATGCATCGCTCATCGAACTTTTCTTTAAATTCGACAGTTGTTGATTCTCCGGTTTTGATTAGGTCTGGTAGGTTCATGTTTCTTCATTTATGACTATTATCAATTCTTCGTAATATATATGATGCGAGGGTGAAAAGATCCAGAGCGTCTTGTTCTTCAAGATTCCATTCTATTTTTGGAGCATGAGCTGTAGGATTACGAAATGTTCCAAATAATCCCTTCGCTAAGTTTGTAAATCCTCTCTGCTCACTTTTTTCTGTATCTGTCTTGAATGCATTAATCTTAAGAATCGGGTCGGGTCCTCCAAAAGCATCATCTATGAGTTGACTACCATCACTGGAAAGTCCAGTCAAAGAGCGAACCTTTGATCCTACGCTTTTTGTAGCTTCAAGCACAGCGTGGAAATAATTTTCTTGAAGCAATTCAGCTCTGCAAAAGCTTATAAAATAATTATGCAGGTTACGATCTGAAACAGAAGTTTTAAATTTTTTAGCTCTCTTTTCTGCTTCTGATAATGTAGAAACAGGCTTGACTGTATGAAAATTACCATCATCTCTGAATTCTAATCCATGAAAAGCTAAAACAGTATTTACGCTGCTTAACATTGATTCATACCTTTCCCTATTATTGATTTACCTCATGGGATGCAATGATTTGGCGATAAATGAAAGAACCTTATTACCGACCTGGTGTTTATTTTGTTCTTCCGCAAGCGCATTATATAGGCGTTTCCACTTCGTCATCATTGAATCTATATCGACTACACCGATTTGAGCTAATGTATGAGCAATCTCGCCACCAGTTAACCCATTATTCGTGTCTGCCAGGACTTTGCACAATGCCTCGAGGTCCCCTGATTGAAATGGGTTACGTTTTATATCTCCCATAATCTAACCTTATCGTATTGCTGCACATCTGTAATTTTATTCATATCCCTCCACCAGCCCCTCAAACTTCGCATAATTCACCGCCATCCCTCACCATCAAGGTCAATATCCACAAAGGCAAGCGCCTTACTATTCAGCTTCTCATCATACGCTGCAAGCTCCTGCATCAATTTTCCAAGCCTCTCTTTCTGCGGCCTAATTTTAATAGCTCAAGAAGCCCTTTGTGTCTCATTGCAACTATTCAATATATAAATTACTATATTAAAGCTATGGTTCCGATTTTTCAAATCATTTTGATAGCCTGATAAGAATAAAAGTTGTGGCGCTAAAATTGAGACGCCGGAGTTGACATATGAGTGAGACTCCCGAAGAGGATGCCTGGAAAAAGATGGTGGCCTGGGCTAAACCAAAAGGGTTGCTTGAAAAGGGGGCTCGTGGCAGGAACACAATCCGACTGACAACCCGGCATGGCTATGAATTTTTCCTGACGGTCAGCCGGAACATCGAACCGGATGGGGATATTGAATTGAGGCAGATACCGGGCGGGCTATATGCGGTTCTTCGATTCAAAAATCTGGATAACATTGGAAATGCCTGGGAATATCTATGGAACTGGATAAGAGAGAACAAATATGAATCCATTGGAATGCAGAAAGGCGATCATGGTTGGTATAAGGGGTTCGAGGAGCAAATAAAAAAATTTTGGAGGATTTTTTATATCCTCCATAAGCTGCCAGAGCAGCTCAAAGTTCTAAATATATTGTAGGTTCAGGGTCATGTAGTCAACCGCCGTGTCGTCCTGGATGCCAACCTTAAGGAAACCGTTTGCGTTCATATCAGGCAGCAGGTTCGTCTTAGTATTGGGAGGTATTGCATTAAGAACAGGCAGGTGCGAAAGATCGAACACAAACGTCGTATCCGTGTTGGGCCATTGTGTGTTTTGTTGCGGCCAAAGCCAATTGGGTGATCCTCCCGCTTGCAGGAATATGTTGTCGTTAGTATATTGAGCACTAATAAACGGTTTCACACGAATAGTAAGCGTGGCATTGACAATGCCGCATCTTCTGTCAAAGGTAAACGTGTTGTTAAAAGGTTGGTTAGCAACAATCTGGTCAAAAGTTCCAAGACCTACTGCCCAACCGTTACCATTAAGCGGGTCCACCGGCATCGCATTGAAGCTATCGTTTATACCGGCTGTGATATCCGCTGGAGTAACATTGCAGCACTTGCCCGCGCTGCTTGCATTGAATATCTCTTGGATATCGGTTTGGTTGAGCGCACGGTTGAAGATTTCGACTTCGTCGATCGAACCATTGAAGCTTTCATAGCTGGGGACAACGTTACTTCGAAAGCCGATTCTCAGAGGGCCTGACGTAACGCCTATTAGTCCGCTCAGACCTGTGACCGTTCTAGTCAGCACGCCGTTGATATACACTCTGGTTGAGTTACCATCAAAGGTTAACGCCACGTGAGTCCAGGTGTTCAAAGGAACAGGTCCACCTCCATCAACCCAACCCTTGTATCCTCCTGGAAGGACGCTAATTCCTCCAAGGAAGAACGCAAGGTTTCCGACTGGAATTGTTCCTACTCCCGGAGCCTTCGTTCCACGTATACCTAGTTCGTATTGGATATTTGATGTGTTCTCCTCTTTGTTGATAATTATATTAATTTCACAGATCGGAAGAGC
>JAQULX010000616.1 GCA_028718465.1 Dehalococcoidales bacterium
TGACCGATGACCTTGGCCACGCCCTGGCAGTCGGTCATTTTCTTTGTAGAATACCGATTCTGAAGCCAGTACTCAGAGCCTATTATTTTCAACTTGGCTATGTGAAGCTGCCCGTCGCAAAGGGCTACCACCCTGTCCCCGTTTTCTATAGCCAGGTCATGGTCTACGATAACAAATTCCCCGTCATGGTAATCCGGCTCCATGCAATCCCCTTCGACCCGGTAAGCCTTGATGTTGAATGGCGCTTTCTCCGGCCTGTCAACATACAGATGCCCGATAACCTCCACAGGAGTTCCGGCGTGGACCTTGGCATAGTCTGAATAGACATTAACCCTTAAAGGCCGCCTGGCTGCGTGCTTATCCCATTCTTCTTCGGTGGCTACAGGGTAATCCACGGGCTTGGTTCTAGAATCTTCGTACTTTGACCCCATAGCTTCAAGAAACGGGGTTGCTGAAATCTCCATAGCATTTGCCAATTTAATAAGAGTGTCCGCGCCTACCTCGTCGCCCCTTTGTCCCGTCTCTATCAACATTATTGTAGTCCGGCTTACCCCGCTAAGTTTGCCTAATTCCCGCTTGCTGAGTTTTCTTTTTTCCCGCTCTTCGTACAAAAGATTGGCTAATTTATTCCCCTCTGGTGGTAACTTCTTGACTGGCATAGTGATTATCATTGTAACATCTCCTTTTATTTTTTCAATTTGATACACCATTAATCAAAAGTATTGACAAAGGCAAATAAATATGATACTATATTAATCAATCAGGTGTCTAGAACATAGTTCTACGGAGGAATAATGATTAGTAAAGTAACAAATAAAGAGGTGGGGGAAGTGGGCGGATTGACGGAGGCATTAATCAAAAAACAGGAAGGTTTGGGGTTGTCAGATACGGCTTTTGCCCGAAAGTTAAATATAAGCCGGTCGATGTGGTACCAGGTAAAGAACGGCAGAAGGGAGCCAGGGCGGGACATCCTGAGGAAAATTATTAAAGAGTTTCCCGACTTACAGCTTCTTGTTTTCCAATATTTGACCGAGGGGGATAGATAGGTAAGAAACGAGAGACCTTATTACAGAAACGCTCCAGGGCGGGCAGGCTCGGCGGGCTGGCCACACTGAACCGCTACGGGGCAGAGCATTACCGGAAGGCAGGCCAACTGGGAGGCAGGCCACGGATGCTGACATTAGCAGAGATGCGAGCCAGAGGGCTTGTGAAAAAAGATGAAAGGAGGGAAAGGTCAGAACAACGGGATAGCTTCATTTTCAAATTGGTATCCGGCCTGATAAGAGAGGCCAACGCTAAATAAAAAGCTGGGGTGGGAGCTGTGAACTCTCACCCCAAAAGGAGTACCACGGTGAATAAAACCATTCAATCTAATTATAACCGGAAAATTAGCTTAATTCAAGAGTCATTAGCCAGGTACGGCGGTCTGGCCAGTCGCCGATGCCGACTCAATCCTGAAATAGTCTGCGAGATACAGAGATGCTATTCGTGCTCTTCGGCTACCAGGGCACAGCGGCACTATCAAAACAGGGTAGGGAGGTAGTTATGATGGCTAACTACACTCAAGGCGAATGGGTAAAGCAAGGACTGTTAATCGCTACTGTTGGCAAGCCGGGGAAAGAGGGAGTCATAATAGCCGACACCAGGGCAGGAAACAATCTACACGAATCAGATGCCAATGCCAACCTTATAGCTGCTGCCCCAGAAATGTACGAGGCACTTCATTACGCCTTACGGTATGTCGGCATATACGCACATACTGATAATGTAGCTAGACAGTTACAAAGTAAATTCCAGCAGGCACTAGCCAAAGCGGAGGGGAAGTTATGACACCTGTAGCAGTTTGCCCCAAATGCGGGATTGAATATGTCGGCTGGGCACTCAAAGAGCAAAAGTACCGGTACTGCCCTGAGTGCGGGTCGGAATTGGAGATTACGGAGGTGCGGGATGTTACTTAATGAGGCTATAGAGGAATTAAGAGCAACCCAACGCTCTAGGACTTTTGTCCTGGCAAGCAAGGCCGGAGACATGGCGGCAAAGCTGGAATGGCTGAAAGAGAGAACGGGTAATCTGACCATACAGGAGATTTTGGAAGCCGAATAAATCTGGATTTAAAAAGGGAGGGAATCATGGATATCGTAAAAGTCAAATACTACAGTGAGACTAATAAATCTTACTCCGAGAGGGAGTATTCCTATCTATCAGAAAACGGCCTGAGCGTCGGTGACATTGTTAACGTGCCGGTCAGGGATACCACCGCCAAGGCCATGGTGACTGCCGTAGGGGTGCCGGAATCCGAAGTGGCGGCATTTAAGGACAAGCTGAAGGTTATCCCGACATCTGCGCCACTCTTCGAAGAGCCGGTCATGAGCTATGAGGAATACCTGGAGGCTTTGGAAGAGGATATGGAAGAGGATTTTCTGAGGAAATTCGAAGAGACTCTGTTTGACCCGGTGCAGAATCTTTTAAACGAGATAGACCCTAAAAACACAAAGGCAGTTATCCGGATCAATCCGGAAGAAGATCCGGCATACCCTGACCTGGTTTCCGAGGCCGCTGCCCTTTGCAGGTATGCAGATTCGCGGATTATCAAAAACGATGAGGATGCGA
>JAQULX010000617.1 GCA_028718465.1 Dehalococcoidales bacterium
TTATAATAAAAGGAGCAGTACCGTGGAATCTTTCCGGATGTTCCTCTGCAGGAGTATACCCGCGACCTTTCTTGGTCAAAGCATGAATTCTTGCCGGTTTTTTGGCACTTCTTGCCAAAACCATAGTCTCCTCGATCATCTTTATATCGTGGCCGTCAATGGGACCAATATAACTCAGCCCTAACTCTTCAAATATAACGCCCTCGGCAACCATATATTTAAGAGCGCTTTTTACACTTTCGCCTAATGCATAAACCCGGGCACCTATCCCCGGTATCTTTCTTACCCGCTCTTCAATTTCCTCACGCAAACGGGCATATGTAGGGTCTAGACGTATCCTATTTAAATACGACGACATTGCTCCAACGTTCGTAGCAATAGACATCTCGTTATCATTCAAAATAATTGTTAATCTCGTTCCAAGATGACCGATCTGATTCAGTGCTTCGTACGCCATTCCTCCGGTAAGTGAACCGTCTCCAATTACAGCAACTATCTCTTCTTCACTATTTCTTTTATCCCTGGCTTCCGCTAATCCAAGAGCAAATCCCAAAGCTGCACTGGCATGTCCTGTATCAAAAACGTCGTGATCGCTTTCACCTTGTTTGGGAAATCCTGCCAGTCCCCCATATTGACGCAATGTAGCAAATTGCTCACTTCTTCCGGTAAGAATCTTATGAACATAGCATTGGTGTCCCACATCCCAAACAATCTTGTCTTTTGGGCATTTAAGGCTCCGATGCAATCCTATTGTGAGTTCCACGACTCCGAGATTCGGTGCCAGATGACCACCTGTCTTCGAAACCGTAGTTATTATTTTATTCCTTATCTCATCAGCTAATATGTCCAATTCTTCATATGTGAGTTCGCTTAAATCCGATGGACAATTTATTTTTTGCAACAGTTTTCTTTGCATATTCACGCTTGTTTAAGCCTTCCTCTAGCTTATTAATAATTTCTTTTAGCTTATACCAGTATAGTGTGGAACTATAACTAAGGACAAGTTTGCTCTGGTTTGGTTTCCCCTATATGTCTTCCAAACGCCAACCTTCCTGCATATAAAACTTGCCTTAATAAGTTCATCAATGTTCTCTTTGATAAACAAACCATGCTAACTCAACCAGCGAAGACGTACCTACTTCCATACCGGAAAGAGCATCTATAGCACTATCTATTGCTTCTTTTGCCTTTCGTTTCGCTTCGTCTAATCCGAACAGCGACGGAAATGTCGCCTTATTATGACGTTCATCACTTCCAACTTCTTTTCCAAGAAGATCTGTTTCACCAACAACATCTAAAATATCATCCGTTATCTGAAAAGCCAGCCCTAATTGTTGGGCAAATCGCGTGACTTTTTCCAGTCTCAAGTCGTCTACACCAGCAATAATTGCTCCGGCTCTTGCGGATGATGTAATAAGTTCACCGGTTTTACGCTCATGAATAAAGTTCAGCACATCCGTTTTGATTTGCTTGTCCGCTGATTGTAAATCAGCAACCTGTCCGCTAACCATACCCCTCACACCGGATGCGTATGCCAACTCTTCAATTACTTTTAAAATTCTTGCTGCTTCAACTTTTATCGGAGACGACGCGATTAAATAAAATGCTTCTGCGTACAGCGCATCTCCGGCAAGAATCGCCATATCCTCTCCGAATAGAATATGACAGGTCGGTTTTCCTCTCCGTAAATCATCATTATCAACTGCCGGTAAATCATCATGAATTAATGAGTAAGTGTGTATATATTCCAGTCCGCAAGCTGTAGGTAGTATATCATCGACAATGGCGCCAAATGTTTCAGCAACAAGAAGACAGAGCACCGAGCGAAATCTTTTCCCTCCTGAAAAAAGACTATGTCGCATTGCTTTATATATAATTTCAGGGTATCTATCCTCAGCCGGAAAAAAACGATGCAAGGCATCTTCAACCAGCTTCCTTTTATCATCAGGATATTTCGCCTTCGTCAAGCACATCACCCTCAGACGAATTCAGCCACTGGGTTTTATCTATGTTTTCACTGCAAATATTGGCCAGTTGCACCCCTTCTTCCAGCATCTCAATCGATTCATCCAGGCTGAGCTCTTTTTTCTTTACTATTTCCACAATCTCTTGCAAGCGTTTTAAAGCTTCTTCAAAATCCAGATATTCATTCGATTCTTTCATCTTAAGTCTCCTGTAACCGACCTCATGCTTATTTTGACTCAATCACATTTGAGTCACTAAGTTCAGAAGATATCCTTCCCAGTACTCCATTTACAAACTTCCCGGAATCTTCTGTTCCATAAATTTTCGCCATTTCAACAGCCTCGTTAATCGAAACGCTTATAGGTATTTCTTTTTCATACATAATTTCGTAAAGACTTATGCGAATTATGTTCCGATCCAACGAAGGCATTCTATCTATAGCCCAATTATCTGCATAATCAGTAATTAGGTTGTCAATTTCCTCTTGGTGCTCCAACACTCCTTCTATTAACTTCATAGCAAATTCCGAAGGCATCTCTTGGGTTCCGGTACGATGTCTATTCTCAATTATTTCTTCCAAAGAGGAGCCAGTAATTTCTTCTTGATAAATTATTTCCAAAGCCAATATTCTGGCTTTTCTTCT
>JAQULX010000618.1 GCA_028718465.1 Dehalococcoidales bacterium
AACGCGTATTATCACTCACAACTCATTCGATAGAGTTCAGGCATTAGAACGATTCAAAATCTCTAAGCTGCCCAAAGTATTGCTCTCGCCAAGTATGGACCGTGGCGTCGATTTACCTGGCGATCAATGTCGTGTAGTAATAATTGCGAAAATACCATTCGGCGACTTAGGCGACCCACAAATCACCAAGCGTGTCCATGCGAGCAAAGACGGCAATAATTGGTACATTCACAAGACAATAGGCAAGATTATTCAGATGGCGGGCCGAGGCGTAAGATCAAAAGATGATCATGCCGATACATATATATTGGATGAGCAGTTCAATCGTGTGTATACTGAGAACCGCCGAATGTTCCCAAAGTGGTTTAGAGAATCGATTGTAAGATGAGCAAGATAAGTGTATTTGGTGGTAGTTATGCTTTCTTGAGTAATTTCTATCGAGATATCAATGGAAATTGTGTTGAGATAGAATATCAATCAGCAAAAGCAACTAATGAAGCAGACTACCAACTGATTATCGCTTCAAGAACCTCAAGCGAAGCTAAGAGATTAGGCAGAAGAATAATATGTCGAAAAGATTGGGATATCATAAAGCTTGCCATTATGTATCGGCTAGTGAAGAAGAAATTCTCCATAGAGCCTTTACGCTCAATGCTTATTGACACAGGTAATATGGAGCTTATAGAGGGCAATTATTGGAATGACACATATTGGGGTGTGTGTAAAGGTGTTGGCAAAAACCATCTTGGCAACATATTGATGTGTGTGCGCAGTGAACTGCAAGAGCACGAAAAACAACATGAAAAAAGTTTTAGTGATATGCATTGAGTGATGATTTACAATTTACTATTATTATTATATAATTATAGTAAAAGTTATGAATATTTCATAAAAGGGGGTGAATATGAGCAAATTGCCCTTAAAGAGCGTTTCAGTGCCCGTTCTGAAATGTATGTATTGTGGCAATGAATGGGTTCCCAGAACAGCTCGAATGCCTAAAGTTTGCCCACGATGTAAACGATACGGCTGGGAGACTGGAACTGCTACTAAGCGCAAAGGAGGAAAGAATGTAAGTATCGGTCCCGGCACCAGAAAATTCGTAAGACAACAAAAGAAGGAGAAATAGATGACAAAAGAAGAAGTTACCGAACAGCAGTCCCCCTGGGAGACAGAAAGCGGCCTTATCGACGATGTCGATGCCTACATTGTGAATGCTCATTTCGGCGTCAAGGAAGAATACCTGCAGGCCGTAGTCGACAGCAAAGGCGATGGTCAGAAAGGTCTTATGTTCCTCTTTGATCTCGAAGATACCGAAGGCAACATTATCGGTCAGCAGGGCTATTCCGTGGGTACCGGCTGGGAAGCATCAGAAGACGGCGCCTCGATTTCTCACGCCAAGCGCAAGAATGTCGTAACCAATTCCATGTATGGACAGCTTCAAGTTGAAGTTGTCAAGAACCTGGGCGTGGATATGGTTGCCCGTGGGCTTCCTACCGAAGCTGCTTCCTGGGAAGGCCTCGGTTTCCACTGGATGCTCAAAGCTCACAAAACCATGAGTGGCCAGGAAAAGCAGGGGCTTATGCCTACTGAATATCTCGGCGAAAAGAATTCTGAATCTGCTGAAGAAGCTCCTACCAAGCCTACTGCGAAGCCGGCTGCCAAAGCCACTTCTCCAGCTGTAGCCAAAGCACTTCAACTCGTTAAGGAAACCGGCACTCCGAAAGAGTTCATGCTGAAAATCGTTAAGATTCCTGAAATCGTCGGCGATGACGCGCTAATGGCGCAGTGCATGGATCAATCGGAAACTGGCTTCTTCAAGAAAAACAAGAAATAGTAGTCGTTTCGGCGCCAGGTAATTGATACTACCCGCTCGAGTTCAAATCTTGAGCGGGCAGTATGAAGGATGTGAATAATGGAAACTGAGAATAATTTATCTGAACCACGTCTTTATCCTAAGTACACTGTTCAGAAAGTTGACAACGGAGTATATAAAGCCGATGAATTACTTGCAACAGATAAAAACAGTGTCAATTCTCCGTTTGTTCTCATGCCCCGTAAAGATCCCGCAGCTTTTGCCGCACTCGTATACTATTCTACGATATGTGAACCCCGTCTCGGTAATGAAATCCGCAACTGGTTGCGTAATGTAGTTCAAGCCCCCGTTGCATACGGCTCACAAGGTAATCGCAACCGAATTGCCATGATACTAAACAATCTCAATTCGGCGGTGTAAAATGACAGTTTTATGGGTTGGTCAATCACCATTAACCCATGATGTGATAGCACTGACAGATGAGCATTGGGATATGCTTGAACATTTATCGAGTTCCGATGATCCCAGAATCAGGCGCTATTGGAATGGCGCAAGAGAATTCCTCTATCAAATAAATGGTAGAAATAAGAAATACCTTTCGCAAAGGCAGATTGATTGGTTTACTTCTCTATACGCACATCTTGAAGTCGCAGTGAATAAAAAAGAAGCTCGTATCGCGTTCGGGCTTGAGAAAGAAATAGAAGGAGACTGAATTCATGACACCACTAGCGATTCATAGCACTCAGCCTGAACCCTTTCAACCACAGCATATTTCACACAGTCAATTATCTCT
>JAQULX010000619.1 GCA_028718465.1 Dehalococcoidales bacterium
TATCCGGACCGGTTTGCCGCTGGTAGTTGATGAAGCCTATTTTGAGTTTTGCGGCCAGACGGCCGCCCCGCTGGTGCAGGAACATCCGAACCTGATGGTGCTCCGGACTTTCAGCAAATGGGCGGGGATCGCCGGATTGCGGATTGGCTACGGAATCTTTGCACCGCCGATCGCGGATATATTGATCAAAATAAAGCCCCCGTATAATATTAATCTGGCGGCGGCGGTAGCCGCCCGCGAGTCGATTAAGGACCGGGCTTATTTGCTCAGCACCGTTCAGAAAATGATCGAAGAGCGCGGGAGACTGTTTCAAAAGCTGGAGCAACTGGAATTTTTAAAGCCGCTTCCCTCGCAAGCTAATTTTATCCTCTGCGAGGTGATTAAAGGAGATGCCAGGTTTTATCAGGAAGAGCTGGAGAAACAAGGTATTTTGGTACGCTATTATAATACGCCTCTGCTGCGAAATTATATCCGTATCAGCGCAGGAAAGCCGGAGCAGACCGATAAAGTTATTAAAGCGCTCAGTGAATTAGGGAGAGAGACTAATGGCTAGAAAATCCATCATCAAGAGAAATACCCAGGAAACCAGCGTTGCTCTGGAGCTGGACCTGGACGGCGCCGGGAAATGGGAACTCTGTACCGGCATCCGCTTTTTCGATCATATGCTTTCCCAGCTTGCCCAGCACGGCAGGTTTGATTTGAAATGTGCGGCCAATGGGGCTGACCAGCATCATGTTATCGAGGATGTCGGAATCAGCCTGGGCAAGGCCTTTGGAGAGGCTCTGGGCGATAAACGGGGAATTGTCCGCATGGGCAGTGCCGTGGTGGCGATGGATGATGCCCTGGCGACTGTGGCGATCGATCTCAGCGGAAGGCCTTATACTGTGCTGAACCTGTCACTGACAGGGAATGAATTAACGGGGTTCCCTTCCGATATGGTGAGGCATTTTCTGGAGTCGTTTGCTGCCGAAGCCCGGATGAACCTGCATGTCAGGGTTGATTACGGGACCAACGATCATCATAAAGTTGAAGCAGTGTTTAAAGCCCTGGGACGGGCGCTGGATATGTCGACCAGGTTGGACTCGCGCATCGGTAATGGCCTGCCTACCACCAAGGACTTACTTTAGAGGGTGCTGCCGGGAGTTCCTGGTTCGGCTCTTGCCTCGTATGCTTGGCTCCCCTGCGTTCCGGCTCTACCAATACAAGGGCTGTCACCCTGGAGGAGCCTCACTACCTATTCTCTGAGGCGACGTCAGACACGGAATGGGACCAGGGGCAAAAGGTACATATTCGTAATGAAACGATAATGGACGGGACGCAGCTATTCCTCGATGCTGTTCAGCAGATTTGCCATTTCAATGGCTGTAAGCGCGGCTTTGGCCCCTTCATTTCCCTGCTTGGTACCGGCCCGCTCGATGGCCTGTTCCAGTGTGTCGGCGGTGATGACGCCGTAGATGACCGGCATGCCGGCGCTCAGGCCCACCTGGGCGATTCCCTTGGTGACTTCGGCGGCGACATATTCGAAATGCGGGGTACCGCCCCGTATGACGGCGCCCAGACAGATGATGGCGTCATAACGCTTGGTATTGGCCAGCCTCTGGGCTGCCAGGGGAATTTCAAATGAACCGGGTACCAGGGTGACCTCGACATCTTCTTCATTGACTCCGTGGCGCAGGAGGGCGTCCTGGGCTCCTTCCAGCAGCTTATTGGTAATAAAGTCATTAAAACGGGCAACGATCACGCCGAACTTTAAGCCTTCACCCAGCAGCATGCCCTCATATGTTTTGTTGGTTTTCATCAGTACTCTCCTATTCTTCCGGTTATTGCCTGCGCCCGGCAGGAAAGAATAATACCACCGGATGATCGAATTATAAGGTTAACTTCCGCCGGGGTCAACTATAAAAAATCGACCTTCTCCCCGAAGTAAGCGGCGGAGATTGGACCCTGATAGAAAATACCTAATGCTCGCAGATATCGCCGAGCCTGGGTAGTTCCAGTATATGACCCATCTTTTTTTGCTTGGTCTCCAGGTAGTGCCGGTTATGCGGGTTCGGCGTGACGATGATGGGCACCGTTTGGACCACTTTCAACCCGTGACCGTCCAGGCTGATGACCTTTTTGGGATTGTTAGTGAGGAGGCGGATATCCCGGATGCCGAGGTCAGTGAGAATCTGGGCTCCAACTCCATAGTCCCGCAGGTCAGGTGCAAACCCCAGGCAGACGTTGGCCTCTACCGTATCCATGCCCTGGTCTTGCAGGGCGTAAGCCTTGATCTTGTTATGAATACCGATGCCGCGCCCTTCCTGCCGCATATACAGGAGTACGCCGCGGCCTTCCTTGGCGATGGCTTCCAGACTTAAACCGATCTGCTCTCCGCAGTCGCAGCGCAAGCTGCCGAAGACATCGCCGGTCAGACATTCGCTATGGACCCTGACCAGAACCGGTTCCGGTGTGTTTATATCTCCCATCACCAGGGCAATGTGTTCGGCGGGATCGACATCGCTCTTGAAGGCCAGAACGGTAAATTCTCCGTGCTTGCTGGGCAGCTTGGCCTCCGCTACCCGGCGGACCAGTTTCTCATGGCGTGAGCGGTAGGAG
>JAQULX010000620.1 GCA_028718465.1 Dehalococcoidales bacterium
TCTCCTTTCCCTTATTTTCACTAATTGAACTGCGCTAGGTTATGCTTGTTGAAATACTCCGGGAACTCCAATAACGTTACCGTAAGCATGAGCCCTAGGCCTATCCTGCCGATAAGAGGCCTGTCCTCCAATAGCATGGTGTCCACGGCGCATAAACCTATCCAGACCATGATTTCCTTGATGTCATTATCGTTGAGTTGTTCTCTGGGTTTGGTTATATTGTTGTCATACATGGCCAGCTTTATGAGCTTGTTGGTGGTCATGTATAGGTAGAAGTTATGTGGCTCCCTATTATTCAAGCTTTTCATTTTTAACAATGCCCTAATGCGCTAGAATGTTGCGTATTTGCAATTTAAGTGCAAGTTAATACATTTGTATCCCTTTAGCTTTATATTTGCTCTGGGGCTTGCTCCTTTTCTTCATGCAATTCCTCGAACCTGTCCGGCCATACCCTTTTCAATACATACCAGCCGAAGGTGTTCCTCTGGGGGTTGTCGCCGAATATGTCTTTATCAACCAGCTCTTTTAGTTCTCCTGATTTCAGAAGTGTCTGATAGGCGTTGTTCTTGCTGGGGTAGATTTCTCCTGTTTTCTTATCCAAGATTTGGACTTTGCCGTTGGAGACTGGCGGTTTACGCTTGCGGGCTAGGGTTTGTTGGAGTTCTGACACGGTCAGCTTGAGGTTTTCTATTTCCTGGTGGAGGGATTCAAGGGTTATGATAGGGGTTGGAGTTTCAACTGGTTGTTCGATGGCTGGCTCTGGTATGGGCGATTCATATGCCGACGGCGTCTCCTGAGGTTCAGTCTCAGGAGTTTCTGGCTGGGATTCCTCAGTCTTGGATTCTTCCGGTGAGGTGGGTGTTTCAGGTGTCTGAAGTTTAGGCTTCTTGACTGGTGATTTCTTGCTCATATTGACCTCCAAAATTTATTAGTCAATATGATTGTGTCGTGAATGAATTTATTCGTAAATAAAAAATCAATAAAATGAATATTTTATTAAGACAGATATTACTGTTTTTGAATTATTAACTGTACTAATACACAAATTAAAAAGGTTAGATTCAGACTACATCTGCTGTAGCAAAACACCCTTTTCCTCTGCCATTATTGGCTATGTATGTGCGTGGCAACATTAGCAAAATTTCCAACTGCGCTATGCATAGCATTCCACGCATAGCACAGCATTTAGGTATTCCATGCTGCACTTTTTTATACATTATTGTACTTTTTAGATTCAAGGTGCACCAACCCGGCTCTGGGGTAAGCTATGTCCGCAGTGCTGCAAACGACATAAATTTGCTACTGCTGCTACTTAATAACATTCACCTATCGGCTGTGTTTATCCATAATCCTTTTAATGGCTTGTTCCAACGCATTTCTGAAATCATTAATAGACTTATTCACTTCTTTATCAAACTGCTCAGCAGATTCATGTAGCATATTTTGTAAAGAATCGAACATATTGAGTAATATACTCCCAACCCAATCCTGCAGAATCACCAGTGGTGATTTCTGAATATCCAGTTGGTTCCTCTGGGCTTGCATTACCTGAGCCAGAATCTTCCTTACATCATCTTCAGTAGGAAGCAGACTTTTATTTAAATCATCCATATCTATACTCCTTCTTTTGATTAGCGTTACAAAAGTTAGGAAAGATAATAAAAATAAGCATATACACTTTACCTAACTCTTGTAACGCTTTTAACTATTATTCTTCCTCTGTTTGCCATGCATCTTCTGTATATTCGCCATCAGTGTCATTATCCGAAGAAACAAAAGGGGAGTCTCCTTCAACTATCCCAAGAGCAACCTTCCATTCGCCAAGGCAATCATCTTCTACAGCGTTGCCCTCGCAAGCTTTAATAAGCTGAGGGATATTTAGATATAGGCGATTACGGCCTCCCGCTGACTTGATTTCGAAACCAAGGTCTTCTCTAAGTATACGGTTCCTCTGGTTTGCGCCAAGCTTAAGAATAGGGCAATTGATTCCAAACTCTGTGCGTACTGCCGGGTCTATTTTATTAATCTCGATATTAATCCGTTTAAAGGTTACGTTTTCCTTTATTTTATTACTAACCAGACCGATAATAGCTTTAAGCAGCACTTGTGGGTCAAGGTAGTTCTCCTCTTCAATGAGCCTTGAAGAGGCACTCCGCATCTCAGTGATAAGAGCATCCAGAAAAGCTGTATCCTCTGCTGCCTTCACTAAGGCGATTACAGGTTTGTAACAATCCAGGATGGCCGGCTCGATGTCCCAATCATTAGAAACATCAGACCATTGTGGGCGGTATCCGAATTGGCGATGGTATTCTTGAAACAGAGCGGCATGAGTATCTTTCGTTACCTGTGTGAAGTTGCCTTTCCGGCGTTTGGTCTGGACGGTTATAACTCGTCTTAGCATGGCAGGGTCCCGGAAAAGGTTGCGCCTATGGACAACAGTAGCCCCAAAGGTAGCTGAGGCTTCCAATTTCCACTCTTTACCGTCCGAAACCATCTTTTTCACGTCAGCAGAAGCCTTAGAATAACGAGTGATAAGAATGCTCTCTATTTCACGGTCAGTGATGCTGTCAGCCTCTTCAATAATAAGCGT
>JAQULX010000621.1 GCA_028718465.1 Dehalococcoidales bacterium
TGGGCCGCCGGGCAGTAGCTGTTAAAGTGGATATTTTAAACAGCGCCGAAGTCAAAGACATGGTAACCTCGGCCATTCAACATTTCGGTAGCATTGATATCCTGGTCAATAACGCCGGCGGCCCGGCAGGAAAACCCAGACCTTTTGCGGAAACCGACAAACCGGAGTGGGATTTGAACATCGATCTCAATCTGAAAGGTACGCTTATGTGCACCAGGGCAGTGCTGGAACACATGCTCCCCCGCAAGAGCGGTAAAATCGTCAACATCTCCTCCATGCAGGCCAGGACCGGCGGCATGAATGTGAGCGTCTACGAGTCGGCCAAGGCGGGAGTGATCGCTTTCACCAAGGGATTGGCGCTCGAAGTGGCTTCCCTGGGAATCAATGTCAACTGCGTGGCCCCGGGTTTCGGAATGACCGACCTCCTGGTAAACGTTCCACCCGATATATTGGACGGCATGCTAAAAACCATTCCTCTGAAAAAAGCTACCACTCCGGAAGACGTAGCCAATGCCGTAGCCTACTTCGCCTCCGCTATCTCCAGTAATGTAACCGGGCAGACCCTGGCGGTAGACGGCGGATTAACCATGTACTAGCTCTTGTTCGAGAACAGGGTTGCGTTTAGTGCAACCCCGGTTGAAAAACCGCATTCTTAACCTTTAAGTCAGGATGCCTATTAGCGGAACCGGGAATGCCTTCGCTGATTTCCGGCGATGGGCAGACCGGTGTTTCAGGCCTTCTATTTCTGGATTGATAATATACTGAAAACTGGTTTACAATAGCCTTACACGCGTTTGGCTCAACCAGTGAAAGGGAATAAATGGACTTATCTGTTTTTTCATTGGAAGGTAAAGTTGCTGTCGTCACCGGCGCCGCCGGCATTAGAGGCATAGGGAGAGCCTCAGCACTGGCTCTGGCTAAAGCCGGGGCGGATATAGCCGTTTGTGATCTGAATACTGATGGAGATGACTTCAACCTGGAAGGCGCCGCTGAAGAAGTGAGGCGATTAGGCCGACGTTCTATCGCCTCCCGGGTGGATATTTCGCATGAGAATGAGGTGAATGATTTTGTCGCTAAGGTAGTCCGCGAGCTGGGAGCCGTGGACATCCTGGTCAATAATGCGGGGATTGCTGCATCCGAGTCATTTCCGAGAGAATACCGCTGGGGAGAAGAGGCTCTCCTCAGGATGTGGCCAACGTGGTGTTGTTTTTTGCTTCGGAGGCCTCCGGATACATCACCGGGCAAACTCTACTGGTTGACGGAGGGCTGTTGCTGTCAGGATAGCTGCCAGTGCTGGAATATTCATCTCTTTTTAATCACTCATGTTACGGCTAAAGTAAGTTTTAAACTCAATGGATGCAGGCAGACTCCGGTCACCTGACCCACTTGCGCAGGCCGTGGGTGACCCAGCTCTGGCTTTACCATAGACGTATGGTGAGTTAAATATCTTGAAGAGGTCAGATATGCAGCAAATCACAGAGAATGTTTATGTTGAAACTGGCTTCAGGGGCTGCAATACCAGCTTTGTAGTCACCCGGGCGGGAGTAGTGGTGATTGATACCCCGATGGTCCCGGGTGAAGCTAAAAAATGGAGAGATGAGGCTGCCGGACATGGATCGGTCCGCTATGTGATTGACACCGAACCGCATCTCGATCATGCCGGCGGTAATTGCTGGTTCGATGCCCCGGTTCTGTCCCACGAAGGCACCCGCCAGGCCCTGTCGGCCGTTAAAATCGAAGAGTTTATTGAAATGCTCCAGAGGAATGACCCGGGCAGTTTGCCGTTAAGCGCTGATTTTCATTTTCAGCTTCCTGAAATAACTTTTTCTCAATCTCTTACTCTGTATCTCGGTCAACATACCTTCCAGCTTATCAACCTGCCCGGTCATACTGCTTCCGAGACCGCAGTCCATGTTCCGGAAGAAAAGGTTGTCTTCACCGGAGATAACTTGAATTTGAAAATACCCATTTTCATCAAGTCCCGGCCTTTTGCCTGGCTGGAATCCCTGAAATATCTCCGGGAGCTTGACGCAGACCATTATGTTCCCGGCCACGGCGATGTTTCCGGCAAGGACTGCATTCAACCTATGTCTGACGCGGTCCGGGAGTGGATCGACCTGGTAAAATCCGCCCACGCTCAGGGATTGAACCTGGAGCAGACCATTGACAGGGTCTCTCTGGAGAAAAACCCTCATAATGATCCATGGCTGGCTAATGTAATCCGTTTGAGCATAAACGATCTATTTAATTTACTAAAAGCATAAATCAACAATCAAAATCGGTCTTAAAGGAGGGTGCGTATGAAACAGGTGACCCTGACTATCAATGGCATAACCAGGCAGGTTGTGGTCAAGCCGGACCTGGTGCTGCTCGACCTTTTAAGAGAAGAGTTCCATTTGACCGGCGCCAAGCAGTCCTGCGACCGGAAAGGCCAGTGCGGGGCCTGCACCGTCATTGTCAACAGCAGGGCTGTCCGCTCCTGTCTGAGGAAAGTAGTTGACCTGGAAGGTGCCCAGGTCATCACCATCGAAGGTTTGGGGACACCCGAGAATCCGCACCTGATCCAGGAAGCATTTGTGCTGACAG
>JAQULX010000622.1 GCA_028718465.1 Dehalococcoidales bacterium
GCTGCTTTCTGACCTGGGGCTTAATCTGTTCATAGCCTGTGTAGGGGTATCTGCCGCAGTACAGGCAGTGCAGGCCTTCGAGACCACCGGATTGAGTGTATTCCTTGCGGGCGTGGCACTATCTCTGCTGCCAATCATACTCGGCCTGCTCTTCGGTCGCTACATACTGAAAATGAACATCGTATTGCTGCTGGGAGCGGTCTCCGGCGCAAGGGTGATAACGGCAGCGCTTAACACACTACAGGAAGACGCCGATAGTACCGCTCCCGCCCTTGGCTACGCAGTGCCTTACGCTTTCAGCAATGTGATCCTTACGGTGTTTGGCAGCGTAATAATAAACGTCATGGCATGAGAAAGCCTGGGGGTATGCTCAGAACCATCACCACATATGCACCCATTTTCTGATCTCCGTCATGATTATTATGGTCTTTTTCTCTACGCCCTCCAGCGAATTGATGCGGTTATTGAGGAATTCCGAGAAAGCTTCAATAGATTCAAACCACGCCCATACGCCTATATCGTAATTGCCGGCCGTTAAAAGCACCTGCCTGACCTCGTCCATGTCGGAGAAGTAGTCTGCAATGCGGTTTAACGCGCCGTTATCCACTTTCAGTGCTATTACAGAGGTGATCATTTTACCCAAACGAACGTTGGGGAAAGCCTGTATATGTATTACGTTATTACTTAACAGATTATTTATTCTGCGCCTGATAGTGGCAGAGCTCATGTTGAGGCTTTTAGCCAGGCGGGTATTGCTCTGATGCGCATCCTTTTCGAGCGCAGAAACAATCTTCAGGTCGATGTCGTCTACCGGTTTGCCGGTTGTTTGAGCAATCCCTCCAGCCCGCGATAGATTAACAAACGCATATTTCCTGTATTCCGTACAGATTGCAGTGTCTGTCTCCAGCACCCCGTTCATCGTGTATAGCACGGTGTTTAAAAATTTGGAATACGCTTCCACAGTGACAAACCAGCAGACCATTATCATGTTGAAGTGGCCGGCGGCTAATGCCAGAAATCCCACTTCTTCCTGTTTTGTCAGGAGATCAGCCGTGCGTGAAATGGCATTGTTTTCAACTTTCAATAATATTGCGACGGTAAGTGAAGTTCTGGCCCGGTTGATCTGTACCGCCTGGATACGTATGATATCGTCCCTGATCAGCCTGTTTACCCTGCGTCGAACCGTAGGCGCACATATATCGAGCGCTTCAGCCAGTTCTCTGCTGCTCATAGAGGCATCCTTCTCCAGTGCGGCAACTATTTTTTTGTCGATATCATCTATGTGCTTCATTGTCGTTATTAGTATCATATACTACTTGTTTTGTAAAAGAAATGATCAATTTGTTCATGTTTCTTATCAATTGAATAATTTTACTAAATATTAATGAACAAATCATTGACTTGCGAAAAAACAGTGCTATTATGCAGATACCTTCAACAATTCAACCCAAGCGCACAGTACAGCGATAATATATTTATCGAGTAGGGGATAGATGAACTCACTGCTTGAAGATATCAGGGTTTTGGACCTGACTGACGAAAAAGGCTCTCTCTGCGGACGTATACTCGCCGAGATGGGAGCCGATGTTATAAAGGTTGAAAAACCGGGAGGTGATGCCTCCCGCAGGATAGGCCCCTTTTATCAGGATAAACCTGATCCGGAGAAGAGTCTGACCTGGTTTGCCTACAATCTGAACAAACGGGGTATAACTCTTGACATCGCTTCAAACAATGGATGGCCGATCTTCCTCAAGTTAATCAAAAAGGCGGACATTGTCATCGAGTCCTTCCCTGTCGGCTATATGCAACAAATAGGCCTCGATTACGTCGTGCTTAAAGCAATGAATCCCCGGATCATCATGACCTCCATCACTCCTTTCGGTCAGACGGGCCCCTACAAGGATTTCATTGCCTCGGACATCGTCGTTCAGGCCATGAGCGGGTATCTGCATCTTTGCGGGGACCCCGACCTGCCTCCCATGCGTATCAGTATTCCCCAGGCGTACCTTCACGCCGGAGGCGAAGCTGCTACGGCAACCATGGTTGCCCTCTATCACAGGGAAAACAGCGGTGAAGGACAGTATGTGGATGTTTCGGCGCAACAGAGCATGGTCAGGAATACGGTAAACGCCGTTCCACTATGGCTGACCTACGGTGAGATACTGGAACGGTCAGGAGCATTCAGAGTCGGTCTTGGCAAAAACTTGCGCGCGCGGCAGACATGGGCCTGCAAGGACGGATTTGTAAACTTTCTCTTTGTCGCGGGAATACTGGCGTCGGTGGCCGGATCGTCGGGATTAGCGGGCTGGCTGCAGGAAGAGGGTATTCCAACCGATTATGAAAACAGGTTAAAAGATTTCGATATATCCAAATTCACGCAGGAAGAGTGGGAGGAGATGGAGGCCCCGGTGGCCAGGCTCTTTTTGAAACATACAAAACAGGAGCTGTTTGACGAGGGCAATAAAAGAAGGGTCAGCATCTGCCCGGTCCATTCACCGCAAGAGGTAGTGGCTTATCCCCAGCTGGAAGCCAGGGGATTCTGGACGGAAGTGCGGCACGAGGAGCTGGACGCTTCA
>JAQULX010000623.1 GCA_028718465.1 Dehalococcoidales bacterium
GGGCGGTAGGTTTGGCCACATGTCCGGCACCCAGGCAGTATAGAATCCGGGCCGGGCGGATGGGATCAACAAGGACCTTCAGGTCTTCCATGGTCAATAAAGTAATTCCTGAAACCTCATGCAGCCTGCTCTTGACCGCATCGACCAGAATCTCCGGCAGAGCACTTCCCAGTATTTT
Source organism: Dehalococcoidales bacterium (assembly GCA_028718465.1). The sequence continues at coordinate 179 of JAQULX010000623.1, forward strand.
CCGGTCCGGGGTGATCAGGCTGTGTTTGAGACTGAAAACAGACTCTTCATCATTGCTGTACACAGTTAATAGATAAGAATGGCGGCCGCCTGTGAAAGCATCACGCAATTGTAGAAAAAATTCCCTGTTTTCCGGCAAAGGGGCAATATAGTCCAGCAATACCGTAGCCTGCCCTCCGCAAATCATCCCCGCAGAATCGGTCCCGGCACTGTCCAGACTAAAATTCATCAGAAACGAGCGGCTTTCAGCAATGGCAGAGCGCGCCTTCTTTATCGCCGTGGCTTCCAGCAGACTACCTCCGATAGTACCGTAGATCCGGCCTTCCCCATCCACTACCATTTTACTCCCTTCATGGCGTGGAGCTGATCCGGATTGACTGATGATAGACACCATAACACAAGGTCTGTTTTGTTCAATATACTCACAAATTATTTTGGCTAAATATTCCTGCTCGTTCACCATGGCAACTCCTTCCCATCGGGATGTCTATGAAAAAGGGAGCGCAGTCTCTCTTCATGCTTACCTTGTCATCGGACAATCAGGAGCGGCAAGTTCATGCTATGAACTTGCCGCTTTGCCCATTGATTAATTACTTCCCGGAAAGTAACGCTTTTATTTTTTCCGGGGTCGCCGGCAGGTCGTAAATGCGTACCCCGCAGGCATTATAGATAGCGTTGGTCACTGCCGGAGCAGTGGATACCATCGTCATTTCCCCGATTCCCGTAGACCCCAGTGTACCGTTCGGCCGCGGTGTTTCCCGGGTAATCAACTCCAGTTCAACCGAGTCTTCGATTGTCGGGAATTTAAATGTAATCCAATCTCTGGTCTTGCCGCTGATGTATTCTTCTCGAAGGGCGTAGCCGATGCCCTGGTCCATGCCGCCTTCTAGCTGGCCTTCGAAATTCTGCGGATGGATAATGGGGCCCGCGTCGACCGCAGTGGTCATTTTGAGTACCCTGACCTGGCCTGTTTCCGTATTGACCTCTACTTCAGCCATCTGGATATTATGGACCTCGGACGTAAACGAAGCCCCCTGCCCGGTCTTGGGGTCGAGCTGGTCCGTTCCGGGCATTTTCTTTACTCCCTCGTAGCGGGTATTTTTCCCGGCGGCTTTCAACCCGGCATAGGTCTTGCTACCAGCCTCATCCATAGCCTTCTTGAGCTGCTCCGCGGCATGTACCGCGGCTCCTCCGCCCAGGAAGGTAATACGGCTGCCCGCGGACGGCCCCATATTGACGGTCCCCTCCGTATCCCGGGTATGCAAACGGATGCTTTCCAGAGGTATATCCAGTACATGGGCGACTACCTGGGTCAGCATGGAATCATTGCCTTCACCCGGATCAGCGATAGCCGCATAGATGGTAACCTTATCATCCGGCCCAATCTCGACAGAAGCTACACCCGCGTCTCCCGTCTCTCCAATTCCGAAGGAGTGTGCTCCCAGTCCAACACCGCGTTTGATCGGACCGCCTTTACTGTTAAACCCGGCAGCGTCCTTTTTTGCCCTTTCCCAGTGAGGCTTGATGGCATCGCAAATCTCCGGGAACGGCCATACTTCGACTACCGTACCGGTGGATTTGGTCTGGCCCGGTTTAAGGGAGTTCATCTTGCGGAATTCCAGCGGGTCGATATTGAGTTTTTCCGCCAGCATATCCATAGCGGATTCCATGGCAAACTGGGTCTGGGGAGGCCCGGCTCCCCGGGCAGCTCCGCCCCAGGCGTTATTGGTATACGCTACTTTCGCCATGCCGTTGATATTCGGGATATTATAAGGCCCGGAGAACATCATCAAAGAGCGAATGGGCGGGACTGGGGCCAGAGCGAAATAAGCCCCTTTGTTGATTGTAAATTCGTTGGAATAGGCCGTTAAACGGCCGTTTTTATCAGCGCCCATTTTCAATTTCATTGAGTAGGGGTGTCGCTTGGAAGTTATGAGCATTGATTCAGCCAGGCTTGGCACATAGCGGATGGGGCGTTTAAAGTGCACGACTGCGGCGGCTGTCAGGGCTTCGGATGAAATGGTGGCTTTGATGCCGAACTGCCCGCCGACAAAAGGCTCCTTATAGCGGATATTTTTCCATCCTACAGCTTCGGAGATGAGACCGGCATGTGCATGGATCATGATGCTGCGCCCGATAACTACCAGCCTGGCTTGTTCCCCTTCACCTTCAAAATAAGAGACACAGGCTTCAGGCTCTACAGGAGCTTGATGGTTCATCTGTGTCGAAAAGTCAGCTTCCACAACCACCGCTGATTCCGCCAGCGCCCTGGATACATCTCCTTTGATCTGAGGCTGAGTAAAGCAGAGATTAGGAGAATGCTTATGAATCTGGTAGGCCCCCGGGGCCAGTGATTCTTCCGGCGTCATCATAACCGGCAGCGGATCATAGTCTACC
>JAQULX010000624.1 GCA_028718465.1 Dehalococcoidales bacterium
GTAAAGTACTCTTTGGCTCTGACGGGCCTATGCTGGAACCCGTACTGTCCAATCGATGGTGGATTGATACTATCAGAGGTCTGTCGCTAAAGAACCCTGATGGAATTAAGTTCAGCGATAAAGAGATAGACGCTATTCTTGGAGGGAATGCCCAGAGAGTTCTCAAGATATCTTAAAGTCTTTTCGAAAAAGTTCCTGTTTTTATTCGGCACGGCCTACTAAACCGGCTACCCATGAATCTTATCTCCAAGAGGGGCCACCCAAAGACGCTAACTCGAAAGTTACCAAACCTTTAAGTGGTCCCTCTTGTATTGTCCGTCACGTTAAGCTGTTAGATTGCACCCTTTTCTCATCTTGGATTATCTGGACATTGTACCGGGCAGCCATAGCGCTATTTGAGGAAACGCTACTACCAGAGCCAAGGCTATTAGCTGTATGATGACAAATGGGATTACACCACGAATGACAGTACTCATGGGTATCTCAGGGAATAAGCCTTTCATAACGAACAGGTTGAGGCCGAAGGGTGGTGTGATCTCAGCCATTTCCATATTGACGACGAACATGACGCAGAACCAGAGAGGATCAAAACCCAGTTGTGTGATCATGGGGTAAAAGATCGGGGCAACCAGCATGATAATGGCTGCCGGATCCAGTATCATTCCCATAAATATTAGCAGTACATTAATGCCAATTATGACAACAAGTGGTGATACTTCCAATCCACCAACCCATGTGGCTAGAGATGCTGGGAGTCCAAAATAAGTCAGAATATAGGTCAATGAGAAAGCGCCGAATAAAATCCACATCAACATGCACGTCGTTGTGACCGTTCTCAGAAGAATCCTTTTCAAACCACTCATACTTAATCTGCGATATGCCAGGCCAATAATCAGAGCAATGAAAGCTCCCAGACCAGCTATCTCGGTAGGGGTAGCTGCACCGGAGTAGAGCAGGTAAAATATAGCGACAACAAGGATAATTACAGCCCATAAATCCTTGAGTGAAAACCACCTCTCTCTCCAAGTAACCCCCTTTAATGCAGGAGCATACTCAGGCTTAATAGTGGCAAAAATGACAATATACATAACGAACATCGCTGCCAGCATAACCCCGGGCACCAAACCGGCAATGAACAATTTTCCTATTGATTGCTCGAACAGGATACCAAAGAGGATAAACAGCCCACTGGGAGGGATCAGAACACCCAACGCTCCGCCAGCGGCGACAGAGCCAGTGGCCAGGCTGGGAGTGTATTTGTTCTTTATCATCTCAGGGGTAGCCATCACGCCAACGACAGCGGTGTTGCCGGTACTGGTCCCTATCATGGCTGCTGATACAGCCGAGCCGGCTATAGTGCTGACACCCAGACCACCCGGCAGCCAGGATAGCCACTTGGATGCGCTTTTAAAGGCATCCTCAGCAATTTTGCATTCGCATATAATCTCAGCCATGAGTACGAAAAGAGGAAGACACACTACAGTAAAATTGGTAGATAAATCCCAGGCTATCCCAGCCAACAGTGTCAATCCCTTGAACCCGAACAATATAATAAAGAACAAGACCGACAGAGAGCCCAGCGTAAAGGCTACTGGCACACCCAGGGCTAGTAATATGACAAGACCACCTACCAGAATTGTAATAACCATCCAGAGTTCCATAGTTCTATTCCCCCTGGTCCTTTGGCTTTTCTTTGTGTCGTAGCCGTGTCGCGTTGATAATAATAATACTGATCAGCCCTAGTATGCTGAAGAAGCATCCAATCGGGATAAAGATTTGTATTGGAAATAACGGCCATCTGACTGATTGAACGCTTACGGTTCCTCTGAGCAAGGACTCAAGGGCATAATTCCAGCTGCTTACCATCAGAGAGCCGATAAATATCAAACCAATTACAGCTGAAAATATCTCCAGAGCGTACTTTTTCCTCTCCGGAAGGTGACTGCTCAATAAGTCGACGCGCACATGCTTGTTTTCCTGCATGGTATAAGCTCCTCCAAGGAAAGTAAGGACTACCAGCCCGAACTCAACCAGTGGATTTACCCATACTGTGGGTGCGTTAAAGATGTAACGCCCAACCGATTCTCTGACCAGGGCGAGCATGAGTACCAGACATATGATGCCAGCGATGATTGCCATCGCCATAATTGATAACTGCCAAATGCGAATAATAGTCTGCTTTATGTTACTATTTTTACTCGGCATTCTTCTCCCCCTTCCCCTGACCACGCAGGGAGGAGGTAAGGAAAGTCACTCAACCCCCTGCGTGATTAAGGTATTTTCACATACAGGTTACCAGCCTTTCCACTTCTTGATGATCTCCCATATCTGCTGGGCTTCAGGCCCATTTGCATCTATCCACACCTTCCAGGCCGGCAAAGTGGCTGTAACCCATCGATTGCTTTCTTCCGGAGTCAGTGTGACCTTCTCCATACCTGCGGCCCAGGCTGCCTTGTAATGTTCTTCCTTATAGTCCTGGACGGCTTTGATCTTATAATCGAGGTATCTGCCATTATGTGTTTTAATCATTATATCCTGCAGCTCTTTGCCCAGGCTGTTCCAGGCGTCAACAT
>JAQULX010000625.1 GCA_028718465.1 Dehalococcoidales bacterium
AATGCGCAAACAGCATTGAAAGTGCTGAGAGGGTCCGGAGGGCCCATCCGGGATGTGGTGATATTGAATGCGGCCGCCGCGCTGCTGGCCGGGGACAGGGTAGAAACTATGCAGCAAGGAGTAGAACTGGCCTGGGAGACGCTGGATACCGGCCGGGCGCTGGAAAAATTAACACATCTGATTAAACTCACTCAAAGCTTTGCAAGGAATGAAAAATGATACTAGACCAGATAATACAAAATAGCCGCCGGGAGCTGGTAGTCCGCCAGCGGGAGATTCCCCTGGAAAAGATCCAGGAGGCCGCCTCGGGGCAGACACAGCCGGTGGATTTGGCCGGGGTATTACAGGGGCAGCGTACCGCGATTATAGCCGAGGTAAAAAAGGCCTCGCCCTCGCGAGGGGTGATCTGTGAAGATTTCGATCCCGTCGGCACCGCCAGGGCCTATGCGCAAAATGGGGCGGCGGCCATCTCGGTATTAACGGAAACCAGGTATTTTCAGGGCTCTCCGGAGTATTTGCGGGATATCAACCGGGCACTGGGACCGCATCGCCCTCCCCTGCTCAGAAAAGATTTTGTCTTCGATCCTTACCAGGTGTATGAGTCCCGGGCTTGCGGTGCGGATGCTCTCCTGCTTATAACGGCAATACTGGGACCCAAAGTGCTGACATCTCTGCTCATTCTGAGCCATCAACTGGGTATGCGCTGTCTGGTAGAAGTCCACAACCGGAGAGAACTGAATATCGCGGTAAAGAGCGGGGCCGAAATTATCGGCATCAACAACCGTGATCTGAACACCTTCGCCGTTGATATAGCTACCACCGGGCGTCTGCGGCCGCATATTCCCCCGGACAGGATTGTGGTGAGCGAAAGCGGCATCAAGACCGCCGGAGACATAGAGAAATTGAGGAGGTGGGGAGTAAACGCCGCCCTGGTCGGGGAGTCGCTGATGGCCTCGCCCAATATCGCTGAAAAGATGAGAGAGCTACAAAATGATACGGACTAAAATATGCGGCTTGACTGAAATCGATACGGCGGTCGCCGCAGCGCTGGCCGGAGCCGATTACCTGGGAATAGTCATGGCGCCAAGCCCCCGCCGGATAACCCCGGACAAAGCCCTGGAAATAGCCAGTGCCGTGCATTGTCTGCCGTCGCCGCCGGAAATAGTCGGAGTCTTTGTAAACTCCCCGGCCGAAGAGGTGAACTCTCTGGCCGAGACCTGCCGGCTAGACCGGATTCAACTCAGCGGCGATGAGACCTGGGAATATTGCCGGGAGCTGAAAAAGCCGGTTATTAAAGCAATCCATATATCCGGTCAGAGCCGGGCAGAAGAAATAATGGAGGATATGCAGGAAGGGTACCGGCTGTTGTCCGGAACGAGCCTGGTCTGCCTTCTGGATACCTGGTCCGAGAGCGCCCGCGGCGGAACCGGCCGGTCCTTTGACTGGCGGCTGGCCGGAGAAATAGCCGCGAAATTCCCGGTATTCATCGCCGGCGGTCTGACGCCGGCCAATATCGAAAACCTGGTACAGGAATTGCGACCGTGGGGGGTGGATGTATCTTCCGGCGTGGAGACGGAAGGCAAGAAGGACCTGCGGAAAATCAGAGAATTCATCCGGAGATCGAAGGGACTGTGATTGGAGAATTATAGATGCTAGTGATAATGAAAAACAATGCTTCAGAAGACCAGGTGCAGGCGGTCATCCGCCATGTTGAAAGCCTGGGGTACCGGGGTATTCCCATTCCCGGAGCGCTTCGGACAGCCGTCTGCATCGTAGGCAATCAGGGTTTTGTAGAAGACGCCCAACTGCGTTCACTGGACGGAGTAATAGAGACGCTGCGAGTTACCAAACCCTATAAACTAGTCAGCCGCGAGACATGTCCCCAGTCTTCCGTCATAAAACTGGGCCAGGTTGCCATCGGGGGCAACGGGCTGGTAATCATAGCCGGGCCGTGTGCGGTAGAGAGCGAGTCTCAGGCACTGACCATCGCCCGCCTGGTAAAGCAAGCCGGGGCGCAGGTGTTCCGGGGAGGGGCTTACAAGCCCAGGACTTCACCTTACAGTTTTCAAGGCCTGGGAGAAGAAGGCTTAAAAATACTGGCCAAAGTCAGGGAAGAGACCGGTCTATTGATTATTACCGAGGCTACCGACCAGGACAATATCGCACTGGTAGAGCAATATGCCGATATTATTCAAATCGGCGCTCGCAACATGCAAAACTTCAGCCTTTTAAAAAAGGCCGGCCATACATCCAGGCCTATCCTCCTGAAACGCGGATTCGCCGCTACCATAGAAGAACTGCTGATGTCCGCGGAATACATCATGTCGGAAGGGAACCAGCAGATCATACTTTGCGAGCGCGGCATCCGGACCTTTTCCGATAATACGCGGGCTACACTGGATATCAGTGCCATACCCGCCATCAAAGAAGCCAGTCATTTACCGGTACTGGTCGATCCCAGTCATGCTGCCGGAAGGCGGGAATATGTCATTCCGCTCTCCCGGGCGGCGGTGGCGGTAGGAGCGGACGGACTGATAGTAGAAGTGCATCACGATCCCTCCCATGCCGTTT
>JAQULX010000626.1 GCA_028718465.1 Dehalococcoidales bacterium
GTTGCCTTCGACTCAGGCGGTGTTACCACCGGGCCAATGACGGTGCCTATTATCCTGGCACTGGGATTGGGATTCAGCTCGGTACTGGCCGGGAAATCAGCCATGTCTGATGGGTTTGGGCTGATTGGATTGGCATCAATCGGCCCGGTCATCGGGGTAATGGTCATGGGGATGGTGCTGAGTTGACTGGGATAACTATTTGGGATGGATTCGGGCACACTGTTCTCGGGATTATCCAAGCTCTGGCGCCACTGCTGGTGCTGTTCATCATATTCCAGCTAACGGTATTAAAACTGCCAAGAAGTTATATATTTAACCTGATCAAGGGTTCTTTATTAGCACTGGTAGGTTTAGCTTTGTTCCTTCAGGGAGTACATATAGGGTTTTTCCCAGCTGGGCAAGTGATAGGCGAAATGCTGGGATCAATCAGGTTTCAGTGGCTCCTGATACCATTTGGTTTCATGATGGGCTTCCTGGCTACCTGGGGAGACCCGGCGGTACGTATTCTTGGCGAACAGGTTGAAGACGCTTCCGCCGGTTCCATACGCAAGATGGTAGTACTCTACATGATAGCGGGCGGTGTTGCCCTGTTCATTGCCTTAGGTATGGCAAAAATCATCTATGGGATTCCACTGCTCTGGATAATAATCCCTGGTTACCTGCTGGCAATAGGGATGCTCCGGTTCAGCGACAAGAGTGTTATTGCCATCGCCTTTGACGCCGGCGGTGTGGCTACCGGGCCGATGGCGGTTACCTTCCTGATGGCAATAGCCGTCGGCATTGCATCCAGCATCCAGGGTCGCGACCCTGTCATCGATGGTTTTGGATTGGTGGCTTTAATAGCCCTGGCACCCATCTTGACTATCTTGACGCTGGGGCTGATACTCAGGATAAAAACGCACAGAAAGGAGGAAAAGACTGTGGCAGAGAAATCTCTCATTATCAGTATTGTGAGAAAAGGATGGGGGGACAAGATTCTCCAAAATTCCTGCAAGGCAGGCGCTGAAGGGGGCACTATCGTGCTTGGTCGGGGTGTTGGAGTGCATGAGAAACAAACGATCCTCGGTATTCCCATCGAGCCGGAGAAAGAGATCGTGCTAACAGTCACTGATTCGAACCAGACAGATGCCGTTCTCGAGGAAATTGTCCGCTCCGCCGAACTGGGCAAGCCGGGAGCCGGTATAGCCTTCGTTATCCCGGTCGAGAAAGTGGTCGGCGTAGTTCATCGCACGGATGAAACCTGTGCAATATAAAAAATAACGGGAGGAGCGTATGAAAATCGTTCCGTTTCTCAAGCGGCTTCTATCATCCGTTCCGGCTGAAGAGACCAGCGAGGATTTAGGTCTGAGGACAGCCCGTGTTTCTGAAGTATACAGAATACATGGTATGGCATCCACCGTAATCCCGGAAGATTCACCACTGGAGAGTATTATCGCCAGATTTGCCGGTGAGCCCAGTCTGCGAGGGATGTTTTTGACAGATGCCCAGGGACGTTTTTCGGGCGTGGTGACGCGCATTGATTTATTGCGATGGGTTCACTTCAAGCTTTTCGGCGGGAAGGGGAGACACGAAATAACAGTCTCTGAATTCTATCGCATTGTGGACGCCAGAAAGGGGAAGGATATTGCCCACAGCGCCTCAAATATGCTCAGTGTTCGGGAAACCGACTCGCTTCAATCCGGGCTGGACAAGATGCTGGACCATGAGGAGGAAGTGCTCCCTGTACTGAATAGCCGTGGAGAGATTGTGGGCGACCTGAGGCTCTCCGAGGTGCTCTCGTGGGCGTTGACAAAAAGCCGAGATATATATGGAAATTCCAAGACGACAGATAGTTAGTCAAATTAGGATTAACTGTGTGAATATTTAAATTAGGAGGCAGCCTTTTGGGATTAACGATTGCCAGGTACCTTATTGAAGCACGCGGCTGGGAAATATAGGCACAGAGAAAGATAGAGAAAGCAAGCCGTTTCACTTTTATCTTGCTGGTTTTCAGTAAATCTTAGCAATACTATGGTGCCGTTTTATAGATGAAATATGGTTGATGACTATGTGGTCCCAAAATAGTACAATATTGAGATGAGACAAGTTTTCTGAAGATCATAGGTGGTACATTATGAAAAAGATATTCATATATCTGGTGTTTGTCGCTGTCATGCCTTTAACATTAGTAGGTTGCCACGATGTCCAAGAAGGCTTAGTGCCGGGGAATTATGAAATAGAGAAAAATGATAATGTGCATAATAATAAAAAATATTTAGACGGCGAAATTGTATACGTCCCTATTTATTCCAGCTTAATTAACAGTCAAAGTGCCTTAAATTACAAGTTAACAGCAACGCTGAGTACCCACAATATTGATCCTGATAACCCGATTCAGCTTATTAAAGCAGATTATTATGATACAAATGGTGATTTAGTACAAGCATATTTAGAAGATGTATTAATCTTGGAACCTCTGCAAGTGGCCCAAATAGTAATACAGGAAGAAAATGACGGCGGCACCGGAGCTAAATTTATTGTTGAATGGGTATCCGAAACTGATGTAGTAAGTCCAATCATCGAAG
>JAQULX010000627.1 GCA_028718465.1 Dehalococcoidales bacterium
CTGGGCATGAAAATATTTTTGAATTCAAGCCACCCGTCAGATTACCAAAAAAGAGCGGGCATTTTTGCCTTTGCGGCATTTCCACTCCTGATATTTTCCATACCGGGAATAATCTACATACTCCCGCTGTCGGAGGTGGTCTTCGCTCAAAGATTGCAGTTGATAGTCACTCCTTTTATCGCTTTCTTAACAGCTTTCGGCATTGTTTATCTGGTGAGATGGAGAGGCAAGAACAGGGAGCACCGATATGGATTCTCCGCTGCGACCACTGTAGCTGTGATACTGTTGATGATAATGACGTTCACATCTCTGATCAGCACCGGAAACGCTCAGGACTATGACCGCTTTCCGCACACATCTACCATCGATACCCCCTATTTTACAGAGGCAGAGCTTAATTCATTCTCATTTTTAAGAGAGAAGGCTGATCCATCAAAGCCCCTTTACTCGGACTATCAGACCATGCGGAATGTATTTATGTTAAATATATTCTCCATCCGAAACATCTTGACAGGCGGAGACGTCAGTTATATCCAGGAGGGTTATATCAACCTCCGGGTAGCTGAGTTGAATCGAAAAACGGCTCTCAGCTTTTCGCCTGACGGCAGAGGTCGTGAAATCCAGAGGTATAAAATCGATCCTTCGCGCCCGGAACAAAACATATTTAACAGTCTAACGTCCAGAGACAGGGTATACAGCAACGGAGATGTTCAGGTATTTGCTGTGGGGCAATAGCCGGACCGGCCGGGAGGTGTATTGCCCGGAGACAACCAGGAAGAAAATTCGCGATATGATTAAATCTGAAGTGGATATCACCAAAACTTCTCAAAAGGACCGTGAGACCGGCAGATTTGCCCGGGACGTAATATGGATATCAATAGCCCAGCTATTCGGCTCATTCATTATGGGCATTATTACTTTGCCGGCTTTAACGAAAAGCTACAGTACGGAGATCTTCGGTATATGGTCGCAGGCTTTTGTTACAGTCGCCCTGCTGAGCCCGGTATTTTGTATGGAACTGGATATGGCCGTGGTCAGATTTCTGGCCGGGGAAACCGATAAAACGCGCACGCGGCAAGCATTGGGATCCATGCTCTTTTCAATAATAGCTCTTTCCGCTGTCGCTTTTATAGCAGTCAATATCTTCGCCCCGCAAATATCCGGTCTGCTGTTTGCCGGCCAGCAGTATACAATCTTCGTCCGTCTCACATTTCTCTGGATAATTTTTCACGCCCTGTTCGTGTTTTTAAGCGCCTATTTACGGGCACGAAACAGGATCAGCCTCCTGGCGATACGGACTGTAATTCTTAATGTAATCATTATGGCGCTGGTCATCGGTCTGGCCAGTCAGAGAGTCCCCCTGGAATGGGTGATCACCTCGGTTGTCATTGCTCATGCCGGAATCGCCCTCATTTTTTTTATCATGATAGTCCGCGAGATCGGATGGCCAACTCCCAGTTTACATGGACTCAAAAGCTATCTGGCTTTCAGTATTCCCCAGATACCCGGCGTCATATTGCTGTGGCTGGTGGCTTCCAGCGACCGCTATCTCATTACTCACTTTTTAGGCCTTTCCCAAACCGGCATCTATTCATCATCAAACCAGCTCGCCAGCATGACACGCCTGTTCTATTCCCCTTTAACCTACGTGCTGTATCCCACTCTATCCAGGCTCTGGGATGAAAAACGCTATACGGAGGTAAAACATTACCTGGAATATTCAATCAGGGTGCTGCTCACACTGGGCATACCGGCGGCGGCAGGTATCGCCATGCTCTCCCAGCCTCTGCTGCAAATCCTGACCACATCGGAATTCCTGGCCGGATCGAACCTGGTTTTCCTTATTTCTATCGGTACTGTTTTCCTGGGAATCCACCAGATTAACGGGCATATCATACTCCTGGAAAAACGCACCAGGATATTGCCGGTGATAATCGCCGCGGGCTCAGCAATCAGCATCATCACAAACATAATCCTGCTCCCCCGGATAGGCATTACGGGCGCAGGTATTTCCAATGCCGTTTCATACCTGGTGCTGGCAATTATTGTAACCCTGTGGTCAATGAAAACCATTCATTATAAATTCGATTTCATGTATCTGTTCAAGATAGTGGGAGCAACGATTCCCATGGTAGCGGTACTTCATTTTCTGGAAGCAGACGGCGCGCCGGGCATAGTGCTCAGTGTTGTTTTGGGGACTGCCGTCTATATCGGGGGGCTGGCAGCCCTGAGGGCCTTATCGGCCAAAGACCTCGGATTGATTAGAGGAATAATCACAGGAATTTTCCGTTCATCCAGATGAGATAACGGATAGATTTTTCCGGCGCCGGGTACCGGACTGGTAGACAAGAGTGACACCGGTATATATTAATTATTAGAGGTGTAATTATGGCCTATCAGAGAGCATGCACTATCGTACGTAAGGGACAGTGCCTGGTGGAGGCGCAAAGAAAAGCGGCAGTACTGAAGCTAATGAAATATACCTGTAAAAATTTTTTCAGGGTCTGCAAGGTAATGGTCATGGAAACAGACCTTAGTCAGGCAGTCAATATGAATCCGG
>JAQULX010000628.1 GCA_028718465.1 Dehalococcoidales bacterium
TTGCGAAAACGACTGTCAGAACACCTGTAAACGCGTTAATAGCAAAGACCTGGGATGAATTGGGTGTATTTTGTAAGGCGGCAAAAAATGCTACCGCTGACATACCGTAGAGCCCGCATAATAAAATCATTTTGTAAAAAATACTTTTATCAAAGTAAATTTTCAGTTTAGAAATTTTTTTAGGATTAAATGCCGCAATAAGAATGCCAGGGAGTAAAAAGCCGATGACGACATAGGAGTATGGATCAAAGAATTTTACTAAATAGCGATCGTTTGTGTTTGCAAGACCAAAAAATACTGCAGCGGCAAAAGCCAGTATATCGCCCTTTCCTAGTTTTAACTTAATATTTTTAATTGAAATTACTATCACCCCGCCCACAATAAATAAGGCACCTATCCATTGGACATAGTTTAAATTTTCTTTAAAAAACAAAGACGCTCCCAATACTGCAATAAGCGTTTTACTGGAAAAAATTACGGTAAATCTCGAAGCTTCGATCTCTTTCAAAGATTTGAAAATAAAAACGTTTGCGAGAGCGTAAAGAAAGGTCATAACTAGGATGCTCCACGAGATTTCTGAGAAATTCGGCAAGATAATTTTCCCCTTAAAAATCATAATCAATATCGCGGTAACTGCGGCGACTGTGATTTGAAAAAATATAGAGAAGGAAACCGGATCGGATTTATCGTCTTTGAGAAGGATCCGCTGCAGAAGTACGGAAACTGAATATAATATTACGCTGACACCGATTAATACTTGCCATGACATACCTCACCAATTTTATTACTAATTATTCGTATTTAATAGAAGCATGCGCCTCTAAAGGAGTTGAAAAATAGATTAACCTATAGTATAATACGGGCATGTTACAGCAGTCGACTTTTAATTTTTTGAACGGGAATTGCAGCCTTGATTATTTTAATGGTAAAGGTGTTCTTTTGTCGGTGAACGGCAGTACTAAAATTGTCTTCGGGTCAGACGACAAAACCTCCGTGATAACCGCAGCTGAACTGATCTATTCGGATAATGAAGTTTCGGGTAGCAGTTTAATCGATGAAACCGGTGAATCTTTATCAACCGGGACCGAAAGCGATATACTTAGGGTTAATAAAGCAGAAGTTAAAAAATCTTTCCGGACAGCGAAGTTAATAAAAGCTATAAATAAAGGTGATAATTGGTACGAGGAAAGCATCAATCGGGTTAATCATAAAAATGTAGTAGATTCGAATAAAAAAGACGAAGCTGGGGGTAAAAAGGATAAAGACTTAAAAGTCCGGAATAAACATACTTCCGAGCCGGACCAATCCGAAAAGAATATCGATTATGAACATGAAGACAGCGAACAAGAAGACCGCGGAGTTAAACAAAAAACGGGTGAATTTTTGGTTAATGGAGTTGATTTCTTATTGGGAATAATAGGCAGCATTTCATTCGGTGATGCGGATATAGTATTAAAAATAATTTTTGCAGGTGTTGTCGGAATTACAGGATTTTTTATTATATTTTCAAGCTTAATTTAATTTCGATTTAACTTCAGTTATTTCTTCAGAAGTACAGATTTCAATATAAATCTCGATAATTAAAAAAGGAAGAGAGGTTGGCTAGCATTTTCGTTAAGACTTTTGGTTATTGTTGTGAAGTCTTAGGATGCTTCTCTCTACCTTTATTGTTTAGTTGCCGACCGGATGGTCAGGGCGAGCCAGGTTGCCGTAACCGGACATGGTGAGTACGTGGTACTCACAGGTGTCCCAGACAGCCCAGTCGGGATTTCCCTCATATCGGGGATCCGTGTTGTGCACAATCAGGTAATTGTACTGACCATTGTCGTCGTACCCGGCGCAGTTGATGTGGTTTTGAATCCACCCGTCATCCATATATGGATCCGGACCGAAATCTCCGCGGTAATTCACGACGTAGTCGCAGATCGTCAGGGTCGCCTGATCAAGATCATCTACTGAACTGACAGTTCCTTGAACGCGGCCGTCGCCCAGGTCCCAATAATAGTCGCCGTTGGCGTCGTATGCATAGAGTGAGGTATAGTGCCCCACAACCGTGCCGTCGTTGTCGCAGTGACCTGGGACGGTGGTATTGCTACCATTTGAATCACAGGGTGAGCCGGCGAGTGCCAGTCCTGCGGTCAACATGAGCGCAGCCATTACAAGCGCAGCAACGAGAAATCTCTTAGACATTTCATAGTCTCCTTTGTGATTGAATCTGTATCGACTGATATGAATGTGCTAGCCAACCTCTCAAAAAAAGATCGCCGGCTGCGAACGCCCAAGGCTTGCTTGAGTTTCGACTTGGTAATAGCCAGCGAATGTAAGTATTATACAGGATAATACTATAAGTTATCAATTATCACTTATTCCCGATAAGAAAACCAAGTAATTATATTTTAATGATTGCTATCCGGACGATTTTATATACAATACAATTTACTTATGAATAAAAAAGTACTTTACGCTGTCATCGCTGTAATTGTTTTGCTTCTGATCGGTGGCGCAGTATTTGTAATGTCGACAAAGAATAAACCCGCAACGACCCCGTCAACCACTACC
>JAQULX010000629.1 GCA_028718465.1 Dehalococcoidales bacterium
ATTTCGAGCGGGGTTTGCCTCTCGACAAGATCGCCTTCGAGCTTAAACTATCCATCCGCCAGGTCTCACGTGATCTTAACCGGGCGCTGGATACCATCATTGACAACGTACCACAGGGGATCATCGTATCCCTTAATCCGGCAGCTTACGAGTGGATCCTCAGGGGTTGCCTGCATTGCCGAGGCGATATGTACTGGGACGAGGAAGGCGCACACAACCAGGGCGGCGAGTACTGCTGCATCCTGTGCGGGCACAGGTACACGCCGGCAGAAGTCGAGGACTATCAGATGAGCAATGTTAAGGAGGGGCAGTTATGAATTTACTAACTCCACAGGTTTTGATCTGGGAAGCCATGGGGAAGCCTGATCCGAAATGGAAAGTCGATGCTGTAACAGGCCGATGCGCTACCTGTGGGCAGCCGATCACAGAGGGAGTATCCCGAAAACTGATCGAATCAGACACCTACAGTCAGCAGGCGGACTACATGAAATACGGAGACTATAACTGTCAAGCCTGCGCCTGGCTGAATTCTGATCCGAAAAACAATCACCGCAATGTGATTGTCGCCGGTAGCCAAATCTGGTGGCCGATGATTAGCCGGGAGTCCGCCACGCCTGACCGTCCGCAATGGCTGGATGTGCTGAAACTGATAGCAGAATTACCGCCTGATACTCCGGTAACCGGCTGTATCACCACTGATCCAAAGCCCCGTCTCTGGCCCCGCTACAAGCTGGCTATGGTTGGCAATTTCGGGCTGTATGTCCATGCTCCAGACTACGACCAGAGCGGGTATGTACAGCTGAACCTGACCCGCTTGCTCGAAATCAGCGAGGTAATTAGCGAGGTACTGGTCCAAAAATACAGCAAAAGGTCGATATACCTGGGACTTCTGGCAGACTTTAAAACAGCCTCGAAAGACCCGGATGAAGCAATAAGACAGGAAAGGAGGTTACGAGAGATAAGAGAAACAAACGAGTTTATTCCAGCATTACTGGTGACCCAAAAAATAAGCGGAGGTAAGAATGAGTCAGGAAATACAGGTACTACTGGAAACCTTGAGCCCGTCCGAGCGGCTGGCTGCGGAGATCCTCAAAATATCTATCGACTGCTATAACTCCAAAGACGGAGAGGGCATGTTTACTGGCATGGACAGGTATCAAAAACTGTCGGCGCGGGCGGAAATAGCAGCGGTCCAGGCACGCACACCCTTCGAATTCTGGGGGCTGCTTCTACGGCGTATGATGTGGCGGCCACCACCGGCCCGCATGGATGAGAAAGTATTGAGTCTATTACAGCAGCCGGAGGCGGCGGATGCAGTAAGGGCAATCGCTGCCAATTCTGCTGCCCTGGTTATGATAGCCCGCTTCTGGCACACGAAGGAAAAACCAAAAAGAGAATACTATCCTGAAGATGAAAACGAAAAGGAGGGAAACATTGAATCGTTATTTGATTAAACTCAAGGCAGTGAAGCCTATTGCCCATGGAGATACCTTAACCGGAGTTGATAATTCTTCCAACGTCCGCCTGTTCATGCGGACAACCGCTATCATCGGCGGCAAAGCTGTCCGCATCCCGGACATATCGGAAAACTCACTGCGCTCTGTGATATTCCGCAAACCACTGCACGATCACCTGATCGAGTACCTGGGGATCGGTAAAGGGGAGCTGCCGCAAGCGGTTCTGAATCTGCTTTATTCCGGCGGCAATATGGCCAGCGGGGCGTTAGCTCCAACCAACGAGATCGAGTTAGGCCACAAGGTCAAAGAACTTTATCCCAGTCTGGATTTGCTAGGCGGGGCTGTGGATATGTTTATCTTACCCAGGGGGCGACTCAGGGTGACCTGCTTCCCGCTGGCAAAGGAGTACCAGACCTCTATCGCTCTACTCTACCCGGAGTACGAGCAGGAAGCCGCGCAGTCCTCTATTTTCGACTGGCTGGGGGAGGAAACCCGGACCAGGGGCACCGGTGACGAATCCTCCGGCAATCAAATGCTCTACACCTATGAGGTTATCGGCACAGGCGCACAATTCCTGGTAGAGCTGACACTTGACCCGTGGACGCCAGAACCGGCCAGATCTGCGATTGCTCAAGCACTTACGTCCTGGGACGGATTTATAGGCGGCCAGGGCAGGCAGGGCCGGGGGCGGATGGCGGTAGAAGCCCACAACCTGCCGGCGATTGATGCGTACCTGAGACACTTGGAATCCAACAAAGATGTTATGGCAGAAGGCCTGAGAACCGGCAATTTAGGGACGGGGCGTGTGCTATGTACCTAGAGACCATGATCTCGCCTTTGCCCATACCCTGCAATAAAGCTGTTAAAGAGTCGATTGGCGACTTTGTGAAGCTCCACAAGCGTTATCAGTCAATGCCGATGACACCCCTGTCAATCACAGCGGAGATAGCAACCGGCTATATCCCGGCCAATGTGGACGGCTCCTGTAATTTCGATGGTATTCTGGCCTGGGCAGTGCTTACCATGCTGCCCGGCCCGGTACTGTACCCAAACCGTGAAGCGGTGGTGGTGCCGGTCCCACTCAAGCAACTATGGA
>JAQULX010000630.1 GCA_028718465.1 Dehalococcoidales bacterium
GAAGAGTCATCATGAATATCCTTGATAACTCGCGAAAGTATATGGACAAAGAGTTGGGGCAGATTACTGTCTTTCTTCGGGAAACCCATACTAGCCTGATTATTGAACTTCGAGATAACGGCTCAGGGATTCCAGCGAAGGATGTACCTCAAATCTTTGAACGCTTTTATCGCTCAGATATAGCACGGAGTGAGATTAAGGGAAGTGGCTTAGGGCTTGCTATCGCACAACAAATTGTGGAAGGGCATGAAGGACAAATTTGGGCTATCAGTCATAGGGAAGAGGGAACGAGTATTATGATTTCGCTACCGAAAAGTTAGGAGAGAAAGGAGAATCAAGAAACGACATGAAAAAGATTCTAATCGTCGAAGATGACTCCAGTATAGCGGAGCTTCAAAGAGACTATCTCGAAGTCGCAGGCTTTGATGTTTCCCTTTGTGCAGATGGTGTGGACGGACTCCGTGCCATTCAGAATAATGAGTATGATCTCCTCATTCTGGATATCATGCTGCCAGGACTCGACGGCCTAGAAATTCTAAAAAACATGAAGGAAGAAAAGGATATTCCAGTTCTCCTAGTTTCTGCAAAAAAGGAAGAAATTGATAAAATTAAAGGGCTAAGCCTTGGGGCAGATGATTATATTACAAAACCGTTCAGTCCAGGAGAACTTGTCGCTCGCGTTAAAGCACATATCGAAAATTATGAGCGCCTCAAACAGCGTTTCAGTGTAGGAATTAAGAAGAGAATGTCTATAACGATACGCGGCTTAAAAATAGACAAAGACTCGCGCAGAGTTTTTGTGAACAATCAGGAAGTGAACCTCGCCCAGAAAGAATTTGATCTCTTGCTTTACTTAGCTCAAAACCCTAATCGAGTTTTTGGACGGGAAGACCTCTTTGAACGCATATGGGGGCTAGAATCCCTGGGAGATTCGGCTACCGTTACAGTACATATCGCGCGAATTCGCGAAAAGATTGAGTTGACTCCCTCAAAGCCTCAGTATATTGAGACCGTTTGGGGAGCGGGGTATCGATTTAGAGTGTAATATATAAGCCTTATTTGATAATTTCAGCGTACGCAAGTACTCAGTCTTATATCAGAGCCCAACCCTAAACTGGTTGTTTTTTTTATTTAGAGTTGAGGATTAATTATAAGTCAATGACAATATGATGCACATTAAGCTTATTGGCACACACTAATTGCTTGATTATTTTAGAGTTATATGCACTGTGATGCATTTTGTATACAAAATCATCCAAATGTGATAGACAATAATACATAATACATAGGCAAATGTGGTTTACAGCATAATCACTTTTTGAGTATGCTATGAGTATACGTCTTAAGAAGTGCAGAGAGAAAGAGAAGGGCGGTGGGGCTTCGTGGCAACACGACCAGTGGAGATGCTACCTGTGGTGGAACGTAAAATGCCACCTGTATTAGAATTAATTCGAGAGAATATTGTAAAACACGGAAACCCTTTAGCAATGAAAGGGACTGAGATTTCAGTTTGGGCGAAGGCACTTAATTTACCCAAAACAGGAAATTTACTGTTCTATACAGGCGGGGAGTACCAACTTCTTCCCTTCATAGATTCTCTAGTCAAAACGATGACCCTCGTGGATGCGAACAGCAAGGGCTTTTCGATGCTGATGGGAGTTCGGAACATTATTGAAAAAGCGGGTATAAATGCGGAAAAGATATATGCATCTGTGCTAGCTAAAGATAAAGAACGTTTTAATTCTGTTTGCTTAAAGGCAGCTCGAATTCTTCAAGATTTAGGCTATGATCTTTGCTATTCAGGCGAAGACGAACTTTATAGCGGGGCACTGCTCTATGAACTGGGTTACTGGGAGGATTTAACTGAATACGGCAAAAAGGTCACACGGGTCATCAAAGATAGCAAAGCTACTACGATAGTATGTTTATCTCCTCACGCGGCTGAAGTTATTAAGTTGATCTATCCAAAAATTGGAATCTATCACGACATACAAGTCAAAACTTTTGTTGAACTTGTTTGGGAACAAAGGCATAAACTTCCTCAATTTGAGACCACACAATCCGTGGTAATTCATGATTCTTGCCGTTTAGCACGTGAGTTGGAAATAACTGAAGAAATCCGTGATATATTAAAAGCTGTTGGGGTTCAGATCCAAGAACCACAACGAAATCGCTCTTGGACGACGTGTTGCGGTGGACCCAGTAAACTCCTCTTTCCGGAACTCTCACATACGATTGCTGGTCGTAGAGTTGATGAACTCAAGGAAACCGGAGCGGACGTCATCTTAACTTCCTGCCCCTACTGCTTGTCGGCGCTTCATGGCTCCGCCGAGAAACAAGACAAAGAGAGTATCGTGGACTTAATTGAATTCCTATTTAGGGGGTTAGAGGAATGAGCGTTTTTACAAAATCGAAAAATGAATCCACCAATCTGCAAAAAGGCTTCGGGGAATATTCTAGGGAAATTGATCGTGCCCAAAAAGATGAAAATATTCGCAAAGCAATAACACGGGCTGTAAAGGCATATCGGGAAACAACTGAAAGCACTAT
>JAQULX010000631.1 GCA_028718465.1 Dehalococcoidales bacterium
GATGTGAATTATTCTCTGCTTACAATTGAAATAGCAACCTGTGTTCTGGCTGTTACTGTATTGATTATCGGCTTGGTTGTGCCCAAAGACCAGAGATATGGGTTGGGTTACCTCGTCACTATAGGACTAACAGGCATCCTGGCAATTAGTTTTACCTTTTACGGGGTAAACGAGAAGATGTTTGGCGGGATATATATAGTGGACAATTTCTCGCTATTCTTTAAGCAGTTATTCTTAATCGCAGCCGTCCTGGTAACCCTGGGAGCTACCGTCTTTGTTAAAAAGATGGGCGCCAATTACGGTGAATTCTTCGTGATGATGGTATTTGCCACCCTGGGGATGATGCTCCTTTCATCATCAGGAGATTTTATCACACTGTACCTGGCTTTGGAGACTATGACCATCTCCTTCTATATCCTGACCGGATTTTTTAAGGGTGACAGCAAATCTGCCGAAGCAGGTGTGAAGTATCTGATTCTAGGGGCCATGTCTTCCAGTATCCTGCTCTATGGGATGAGCTTGGTTTACGGTATGACCGGCACCACTGTTATCGGCGAAGTTGCCGCCAAAATCAGCGCCATGGGAGGTATGTCCCCGGCGCTCATAGTTGGGATGGTATTCCTGGTCGCCGGCTTAGGTTTTAAAATTTCAGCCGTGCCCTTCCAAATGTGGTCACCTGACGTTTATGAAGGCGCCCCGACTCCGGTTACCGCCTTCTTAGCCGTAGGTTCCAAAGCTGCAGCCTTTGCCATTATTCTCAGGGTCTTCCTGGTAGCCTTCCCAGACTACAAGGCCGAGTGGAAGCTGTTGTTTGCAGCCCTGGCCGCCCTGACCATCATCATCGGCAATGTTGTAGCCATCCCCCAGACCAATATCAAAAGAATGCTGGCTTACTCCAGTATCGCTCAGGCCGGTTACATCATGACCGGTGTGGTAGCAGCGGATTATGCCGGAGTAAGAGGTGTGGCCTTCTACGGCATGCTGTATGTATTTGCTACAGTCGGCGCCTTTACTGTAGTTATGAATTTCTATGCCAACACCGGTAGTGATGAGATTAAGGACTATGCAGGGTTAGCCCAGCGATCGCCGCTGCTGGCGGCAGTCTTAACCGTCAGCCTCCTGTCAATGGCCGGAATTCCGCCATTGGCCGGGTTTGCCGGCAAGTTCTACCTGTTTACCTCGATCGTCAATCAAGGGTATCTGTGGCTGGTCATTGTCGCTCTGATAATGAGCATGGCGTCCGTATACTACTATCTCTCAGTGGCTAAAGTAATGTACATGGCTGACCCGGTGGACGATGCCCCGATTGTAGTATCAACCGGAGCCAAGGCGACACTGCTGATTGCCATGGGCATCACCGTATTCCTCGGTATATATCCGCAGCCGTTGTCGATCCTGGCCAATATTGCGTCTAAGGCATTGTTCCTGATTAACTAAATAGCATTAACGAAGAAACCCGGACAGCCGGGTTTCTTTTTTTTCTATAAAAACGATTACCACAAAGAGCACAAAGGTCACAAAGAAAGGCACAGTGCAGCAAAGCTGCAATCAAATATTTTAAAAAATTTACCACGGATAAAAGACCGGATATACACGGATGAACACGGATGTGACAGCCGGGACTTATATCATAAATAAATACAACAAAATCCGTGTTGATTTTATCTGTGTTTATCGGTGTTTATCCGTGGATGATTAAAAAGTATTCTTTTAGCTTAAGGGACATCTTGCAGGAGTTTCCTCGCGCAGGCTAAAAGTATTATACTATTGTCATCAATATTCACTTCAAATATATAGGAATGAGGTGAGAAGATGAGGAAGCTTTTTTTTGTTAGTATTGGTGCAATTGTGGTAATCATCGGCCTTGTAGCATATTATTTTTATCTACAAGGTATAGATACAAGATATGCAATTAAGCATTCTCAGGTTTTTGGCAGTTATGATATAAACCAAGTGGATAAATACCTCAATGAAGAAACAGTAATTTCTTATAACGGTGTATCTAAATCATACAAAGAACTACGGGAAAATGTTATTAATGCTTTCGAGAACAAGGAGTTTAAAATGGTAGAAGATAGTTCATATGGGCACGGAAATAACAGGTTTATTGATGGAGTTCAGGAGGTTAATATTCAATCATGGGTGGATTATAATAATAAGAGTATCGAAGTGCCAATAGTAATGCGACTTGAAATTAAAGGCATTAACAAGTTTTCAGTGAAATCATTAAGCAGTAATAATGATTTTTTCGGATACTTGTTTTTCGGAATTGTAAAATAAGGAGCAAGTTGGAGGTTATGACCTTTACAGTATTCAATCCTTGTCGGTTAACTGGACATAGCAATTCTATTCGCCATTGGTGCTGAATAATAAATCCGCGGTATCGGCGTAATCCGCGGCTTTTTCTTTGTGTCTTTCTTTGTGCCCTTTGTATCTTTGTGGTAAAATATTTTTTGTCGCATAATAACATCTTTTGTTTGGCCTGGAAGGAAATGTATGTTATAATAAGCTTTGAGGTGTTCAGGTTGAAACGTCTGAACAACAGG
>JAQULX010000632.1 GCA_028718465.1 Dehalococcoidales bacterium
TGCAATGCGCAATCTTCTAACCGGGAAAAAACCTCGTATTGATAAATGATGCGAAGCTTAATATTGATATTATTGGAAAAGACAGTATTATTTGTGTCCTTCTCGCAGTGTCTAGTTGAATTTTCATAAATATATCCTGGACAGGATAATCGATCAATGGATTCTAATTTATCATTTGAATTTATTCTTTTTGTTTGCATGTTATCACACGAAAACAAGCTATGAATTAGATCTGGGTCATTTCTAATTAACAGTCTGATTTTTTTAAACATTCTCCAGGCAGTTTTATAGGTAACCCCAAGTTGTTTTTGAATTATCTGAGGAGAAATACTCTGACGTTGCTTACAGATCAGGAAAATTATATATAGCCACGATTTTAAAGGTGTTGACGATCTCTCAAAAATGGTACCTGCCTTAGGATAAACATGATTTCCACAACGATTACAAACGTAAGCTTGTCGTTTAGATAATTTAGAATGAGGTGTAATTGCGCCGCAGACTCTACATTGTATTCCCTTTGGATATCGATACCGTATCAACCATTCGAGACAAGAATTCTCATCTGGGTAGATATCATTAAAATCAATCATTTTAATTTATTCCAGGAGTGTGTCCGGGTAATTAATATTTAGTAACTTCAAATAATTCCAATATTACAAGGTAGTTGGATTAATCAGGAAATTTGAACTGATTATACTGTTGGCAGCCAGGTTATCTCAAAAGGTGATACGGGTACACATCCCCAGCCGAAAGTTTTTGCTCAAGCTAACAGATTCATTTGTACCAATCCATCTTTCCAAGCTCCAAATAGCTTAAGCAGGTTATGACCGGTACAGATAAACTTCCATTCCCCGCTCACTTTATCATCCAGTCCTCTGAATCTGAACAGGAACTGCCGGAAACCCCTCACCTACTTGAGTTGTTGGCTGCCAGCACCCGGAAAGCGATATCCTCTTCCAGTCTTCCGGCAATCTTGCGGGATGAAGCTACCCCGATGCAATAGGCATACAGCAAGACCTTTACCATCATGCGTGGATGATACGGAGGATAGCCGCGTTCTTCGGATTCATAACGTTCCATTATGTCTGATAGATCAAGCCGATCCACGATATTCGAAATAAAGTAAGCCAGAAGTTCAAAAGGCAACTATTCTTTCATGATGCCGGCATCAGAAAGATCTGTTCAGAGTAATAAGGGCGAAAGAGTTTGCTCTAGAGTTGATCCTCTCAGGAATCTTTCCCCTATTATACTGTTTGGTCTCGAAGCGCGCATTACTCGGACACACTCCTAGATAACTAAGAGAATCCATTTAAAATGGCTTTGGCCCATCTCGTTTAGAATTAGTGTTTTATAGTATCATGATTATATCCCTTTGTCAATATGTCGAATTGTTAGTGTACCTGTATTAATTTAGTGGGAAGGGCTGGTAAGCCAGATTACGAAGTATATTTGCCCATGGTCTGTTAGCATGCGGGCCTTCCAGAGCAGGCAGACCCGCATCCAACCATTTTTGATGGCTTTTTACACGGGCTTTCGAGACGACAACTGGTTTTCTAGCGCTTACTGTCTTCACGGGACTCTGCCTTCCACAAAACATCCGGATTTCTCCATTGGCGGTCAGTTGGAGGGCTTTATTCATTCTTAAAGCCCCTTTGATCGTCCAGCTTAATCCTTTTTTCTTCATCCGGTTGGCTACTAATTTATCTTCATTGGATTCCATAGTCCCCATTCCCCGCGCTTCCTTTCCTTCCACCTGCAGCTGGGTTCGCCAGTCCTGACCTCTTTCTAAATTATTCCGGACATATTGGCGGGCTTTCTGCGAACCGGCTTTTTCCCGGGGAGTGAGATTCTGGATCAACTGACGGGCTGTTTCCGTCTGTCCGCTTCGAATTGCCTGATAGAGAGCTTTTGCGTTCTCCCACCCTCGCCCACAAGCCCGGGATAAATGGAAACCGTCTAACTGCCTGATCGTCTGGCTAAACTCACCCAATCCTCCATCAATCCACTTCGCTCCATCCCCTCCAAGGATGATCTTCTCAAGAATGCTAAAATCCCACACCCGGCTCCATTCCACTCCTACCCCTTCCCAAAAGGGAATCTCTTCATCCCCTTGACAATAAACCCTTTTCCCCACTAATTTATAGCGTTCTTCTTTCCCGCTGAGTCTCTCCCACCCTTCATAACCCAGAGCCTGTTTAACCTCATAGTGACGCCGCTTTTCCCTTTGTAAATGCACAAAGACCCCATCCCCTTCGGTAAAGAGATGCCTAACCTGCCTCTCTTCCCCAGTTACTATCTCTCCTTTTTCATAGACGGCCTGCCAATCTTCCCTTTCTTTGGTAAGCGCATTCTTCACTGTCTTTTGCAAGAGATTATAAATTGTGCTGACTGAAAGCCTGCCAGCCGTTAATTTCTCAAGTGTCTGGCTAACTTGTCCAAATGGTTTCCCTGCAGCCAGTTCCGTCAGACTTTCCTGGAGGTCGAGAGAGGCAAGTTGACCGGAGGGAATCTTTAAATACTCATCCAGTAGAAAATGATAATCCCC
>JAQULX010000633.1 GCA_028718465.1 Dehalococcoidales bacterium
CCGTTTGTAGTGGCAGCGATAGCCCTGGCGTTGCTTTCGGCGGAAAAGGTATCCTGTTCCAACCGGCTGATATTGTATTTAGAGGCGATATTTTCGGCCGTGTTGCCCATATGATAACCATAGAACAGCTCGAAAAGGCCGTCATAGACCATGCCGTCGACAATCGGGCTGGTAGCGTCAGTAAGGCTTCCCATACGGTAGCCGTATCTGGCTTTGGGCAGATAGAACGGCGCCAGGCTCATGTTTTCCATGCCGCCGGCGACGATGACATCGGCATCTCCGGCTTTGATAGCCTGAGCGGCCAGAGCAATAGCTTTCATTGAAGAAGCGCACACTTTATTTACCGTGAAGGAATTGACTTCCTTGGGGATTCCGGCATAAATCTGGGCCTGGCGTCCGGGATTCTGTCCCTGGCCGGCTTGCAGAACATTACCGATAATGACCTCATCGATAAATATTTCTTTTAAGGAATTATCATAATCATTGTACTTCTTTTCCAGATCGATTTCGCCTGTGCCCTGGAAGGCTTTAGGGGCGAAACTTTCCAGTTGAGGGCTCCGGCCGGGTCTCACTCCTGCCTTTTTCAGAGCGGCTTTGATGGCAATAGCCTCCAGTTGGGCAGCCGGAATATCCTGCAAAGTTCCGCCAAAATTACCAATTGCGGTCCTTGCACCGCTGACGATTACAACTTCTCTCATTAGGGCTCCTCCTTAAACTCAATAATCTTATTGTAGATTACTATATTTTACCGCTTTTCGCTTCATGATGCCAAATCACCATCGCCAATCGAATGTGGGTAGTGAGAAGATGCGCAGGCTTGAGGAAATAGCCGGATGGTATTATGCCGGAAGGTCGAGGAGAGAGGAAAAGACGGGGCACCTCCTAGATGACGGCGGGTATGGAGGCGCCCCGGATTCTTCTATTCGTAAGCCAGGGTTTCCCTGACGCTCATGCGCATCGCCCGATAGGCGGGCAGCAGGCTGGCGATGAAAGAAATACCGATAACTATAGCCAGCCAGACCATCAGACCGGCTGGTGAAAACACCAGGCTTATGGGGTTCCCGAACATCGTGGTCCCCAGCATCGAGTTGAATGCCAGACTTATAGGCACGCTGACCGGTATAGCTATCAGCCAGCTAACCAGGCCGATGATCAACCCCTCCACGACGACGATGCTTCCAACTGTCCGTGTAGTAGCGCCGATAGACCTCATAACACCTATTTCCCGGGTCCGCTCCATTACATTCAGGCTCATCATGCCCATCAAGCCCAGAGCTCCGATGGCCGCGGACATAAAAGCCATTACCAGCAGAAAATAGATCAGGAAATCCACCTGCCCGGAGTTCGATGAAACAATGGTCTCCTGGGTTATGGAACTACCGATCTTGATGCCGGATTTTTTCAAGCGCTGTTCCACGGTTTCCGCCATGGCTGCCTGGGAATCCCCGTCTTTTTGCTCGGTGCGAAGATACAGGGAAGAAGTCAGGCCGGGGGTCCCCTGCGTCCGGGACAGATAACTGAAGTCGGTGTAGGCCGCTTTTTCCCATTGCTGCGGAATAGTACCCACTATGCGCCAGGCGCGCTCTTCGCTGTTTAGCCTCAGTACAATATCATCACCCACACGTGCGTCAGGCATATCATCCATCAAGGCGCTGGTTACTACCAGAACGTTCCGGTCTCCTTCCTGGAGCCATCTGCCGCCGGTTACATCCGGTTTAACATAGTCTGAATCCGGCGGCACACCGTAAACAGTGAAGGTGGCGCCACGGCTCCCGTCATCCTTGATACGCTGGACGCTGGCCACGGTCTGACTCTCCACACCGGTCACTCCCGGAATATTCAGGACCCGGGCTTCCGTCCCCCGGACAGGGTAATTGCCATCCAGTCCCAGGGCAATTTCCCAATTCCAGTATTTTTCGAACATATCACTGAACTCCGCATCCAGGGATGACCGGACGTTCAATACCCCGATGAACAATACCCCGGCGAGAGTGAGGGTGCCCAGGGTCAGGGCCAGCCGTGACTTTCTCCGGAAGGTATTTCGCAGGGAGAGCAGCATAGGCCGGGAGAACAGGCGCACTTTGTACAGGACCCGGTCGAACAGGCCGGCCCGGGACTTTCCGGCGATGCCGTAATCACTGAGGGCCTCCCGCACTGTGATTTTCACTCCTCCAAGGATAGGCAAGGCGGCGGCGACAGCCGGGACCAGGACCGCCGCCCCGATTTCCAGCAGCAGGACCTTTACCGGAAGGTGAAAACTAACGATATCCAGGTTTAACAGACTGGCTACCATGTTGACAAAAATGTAGCCCAGGACGAGACTGATAGGCAAGGCTATCAATAAAGCCAGCAGGCCGTAAAAGGACACCAGCACCAGATAAAGGCTGATTATTTGTTTGCGCATCCCGCCGACTGCTTTCATGATGCCGATCTGCCGTTTTTGCTGGGTTACCAGGGCAGTGATGGTGTTCACCACCAGGAAGGCGCTCAGGATGAGGGTAAAGATACCCAGGCTGAATAATATCAGGCTGAAGCTC
>JAQULX010000634.1:0-1339 GCA_028718465.1 Dehalococcoidales bacterium
AAAACATCTAAGCCGGGAACAGGCTCTTGCCAAACTCGCGTTCAAGTACTTTTCCAGTCACGGTCCTGCCCGGGTGGAGGACTTTTCCTGGTGGTCGGGGCTTGCCGTGAAAGATGCCCGGGTTGCCCTTGATCATGTCAGGGCCGATTTGCAGACAATGACCCGCAACGACATAATATACTGGTATTCGACTAATATAAAGCAGATAATACCGAAGCCCCCGGCCGCATTATTGTTGTCTATCTATGATGAGTACACGATCGCCTATAAAGATAGAAGCGATATCAGTTCTGTCCGGGAAATTGAAAGGATGATTTCCATGGGGAATGCTTTGACAGCCGTCATCATACTTAACGGCAAGGTGGCCGGCTCCTGGAGGAAATCTTTAAAGAAAAACACCATTAAAATAAAACTGAGTCCCTTCAGGAAGCTTACTGAAGATGAGCAGGAGGCATTAATGGCCGAGATTGCCAGATACAGCCGGTTTACCGGTATCCCCGTGGTAATGGATTGAAGATGCGGGTAATAATATCGGGCGGATAAATTGACTTCCTCTCAGACATAATTTACTTTTCATAATCCTCTGAATCCTGTAAAATAGTCTTATCATGACAGAAAACCTCACTCCGATCCGGCAGCAGTATCTCAGGATTAAACGTCAGTATCCCCAGGTAATCGTCTTTTTCCGCCTGGGTGATTTTTACGAAACATTCGATGAAGATGCCCGGATCGCCTCTAAAGAGCTGGAAATTGTATTGACCTCCCGGGGCATGGGCAAAGGGAACGCCGTACCCATGGCCGGTATACCTTATCATGCCGTCGACAACTACCTGGCCCGATTGATCAGCCGCGGCTATAAGGTGGCAATCTGCGAGCAGGTAACCAAACCGGGTGAGTCCAGGGGCCTGGTCCAGCGGGAAGTAGTCAGGCTGGTAACGCCCGGGACGGTAGTGGAGCCCAGTTTGTTATCCAGCAAGTCCAATAACTACCTTACCAGCATTGTGCCGGAAGGAGATAAAGCCGGCATCGCTTATGTGGATATAACCACAGGTGAGTTTGCGGCTTCCCAGACCGATCTGGAAAGGGTCGTCAGTGAGGTGGAGAGATTAAAGCCCTCCGAAATAATCGCTGCAAAAAGCGCCGATCTGACTTTTTTAAAATATGCAGCCCCGGTCACCTGCCTCGAAGATTATGATTTCGATTTAGATCTGGCGTCCAGGAGCCTGATGGAGCATTTCGGGGTGGTCTCCCTGGATGGGTTCGGAATAAGCGGCTTACCCCTGGCGGTACGGGCAGCCGGCGGCATCATTCAATATATAAAGGATACTCAGAAATCGGC
>JAQULX010000634.1:1349-2534 GCA_028718465.1 Dehalococcoidales bacterium
CCTATTCCACACAGTCGTTTATGGCACTGGATATGCAAACCCAGGACAATCTGGAACTTTTCCGCAGCAGCCGTTCTGGAAAGGCGGAAAACTCACTCCTGGCGGTAATCGATCTGACCCGGACCGCTATGGGCGGCCGTTTGATACGAAAATGGGTGGGGCAGCCGGCACTGGATATAAGTGGGTTGACCCGCCGCCTGGATGCCGTTGAATGGTTTTATGGTGACAGCCTGGTCAGGCAGCAGGTAATCGGTCTTTTAAGCAATATGGCGGACCTGGAAAGGCTGATCAACCGGATACGGAGTAACATCGCCTCGCCAAGAGAAATAGCCGCTTTAAAACGCGGATTGGAGACCATTCCCTCGCTGAAAGAAAAACTGGAAGGCTGCCGGATGGAGTGGTTGAAAGAAGGCCTGAAACCCCAGCCGGAGATCGTGGACTTGATCGGCAGGTCCCTCGTAGACCAGCCTCCGGCCAGCCTGGACGAGGGCGGAGTAATCAGGCCCGGCTTTTCCCCCGAGCTGGATGAACTGCGGGTCAAGTCGGCCAACTCCAAACAGTACCTGGCCAACCTGGAGAAGCAGGAAAAAGAGCGCACCGGGATAAAGAACCTGAAAGTGGGGTATAACCGGGTTTTCGGGTACTACATCGAGATTTCCAATTCCAACCTGTCCCAGGTACCGGCCGACTATATCCGGAAACAGACCCTGGTCAACGGAGAACGGTTTTTCACGCCGGAGTTGAAGGAATACGAGACGCAGATCTTGCATGCCCAGGAACGGATGAACGAGATGGAGTCCGATATTTTTTACTGGATCTGCGGCCAGATTGCGGCAGCCGGTGAGCCTGTACTGGAGCTGACGCGCTCCCTGGCCGGAATAGACGTATTCTCCAGCCTGGCCGAGGTGGCCATACGTAACAACTATGTCCGTCCGGAGCTAAACCAGGAGAGTTCTATCATCATAAAAGATGGACGCCATCCGGTGGTGGAGCATAATCTGCCGGAAAACGCTTTCATCCCCAATGACACCGATTTATCCAACGAAAACTCCCAACTGATCATACTTACCGGCCCTAACATGTCCGGTAAATCGACCTATCTGCGCCAGCTAGCCCTGATAGTGCTGATGGCCCAGATCGGCAGCTTTGTCCCGGCGGCGTCCGCCAGGATCGGTATTGTGGACC
>JAQULX010000635.1 GCA_028718465.1 Dehalococcoidales bacterium
CCGCCAAGCGGTACGTTGTCAGTACCCGGAACATCGGACCTTGCCCGAGCATAGAACGAGTCTTTCGGGATGAGGATCATTGTCGGTATCGGGACAATCGGGACATTGTTTTCGGTATCAGCCAGCCCGAGATTCCGAACATCTATAGGAAGTAGGATCCCGGCTCTGCCCACTACAAACCTTGCTTCCGTCATGAATGGAGTTGGGCTTACAAGGCTCTTTATGTGGGTGATTGTCATACCGAAATCCTTGCCCATTGTCATGGGTAAGCCGGCGCCCTGCCAGATCCAGTCTGCCCAGACAGCAGTTAACGCCTGACCCCAGTTGGTTCGATAAGGAATCGGAGGGCCAACAACACCGGCCGCAAGGAACTGCGGTCTTATGAGAGCCATACCTATTTCAGTATCGCTCGCATTGACACCGGTGAACTTTACATTACTGAGGGCCTGCTTTACAGCTCGGAGACCCAGCATGTACTGCTCAACGCGTGCGAGCATGATCTTCCGCTCATCGCTTCCGACCATTGACATGAGATCAGCGAACTGCGCCTGGAATGTCATGAGCTCCACCGGATCTATCGGAGCCAGGGCCAGTTTCACACCGTATAGTGAAACATCCGGACGGGTAACCGGGTTAACGTCTCCCTTCCCAGGGACAATCTGTGGATTGAAATTCAGCATATCGACTTGTGGTAATACTGGCATATTTCCTCCTTCTGGGCATTAGCTTTACTAATCACCCCTCAATGCCTTATTACATAAAACAGGAATTATACGAGAATATCCTGGGGGTTGGTTACCTCGAACTGGGTCCTCATTGCTCCACCCCATCCGGTATTCTTGCCGGCAGCCAGTTCAGCATGCTTCTGGCGAAGAATCTCGCGTGCCTGCTTGACTGCGTTTGCCTCGCCCATACCACCAGAAGCCGTGGTCTTCATTGACGTTACGGCATTGACGGTTTGCCTCGGCAGGTCATAGATAAAACCGCTGGAGATATGCTCCCACCATGATTCCTGGCGACGCATCCACCCAAAGATACTGGCAAGAGTGGCACCCAGGCCTATTACCATATAGGTCCAGAAACCGGCTTTCTTTAGGATTTCCTTCTGCTGGATGGTCCCATTCAATATCCTCTGGGAGTCCCACCACTCCGCCCCTGTGACTGCACCGCCGTAGAGAAGTTCACCGAAGTCCTGACGTACTAACATTATGCTTCCTCCTTAGTCTCTGCTAATTTACTAAATCAGGAGGGCGGTCACTCTTTCGGTGAAAAGCTGAGGGGGCGAACTCCCCATGTCTTTCCAACCTGAGAGTGTTCGCCCCCTCCTAGATTCCAATATAAACTAGATAGTTAAAGTCGTCAATACCTTTCTGATAAAAAAGTGTTATTTATATACAATATTTCTTACTACAAGAGCTGCTAACACCGTTCCGCCAAGCGCGAGGCCTCCGATAAGAACCCAATTTGTCGGCTTCTTTATTTTGAAAGTGATAGTTTTTGTATCGAGAAGGTCCCAATTTGTGTTCTGCCCGGGATGGTCAAAAGCGGACCAGTTCCACGCCGCGCTTGAATCATGGTTGGCTAATAGCTTAACCTCAACCTTTACATCATGGTCAGGCATGGGCCCGGTAAATATATGTAGGTCTGTATGCAGAATATCTTTCACAAGGATTGT
This sequence comes from Dehalococcoidales bacterium, assembly GCA_028718465.1. The sequence continues at coordinate 1,676 of JAQULX010000635.1, forward strand.
TTTCCCCAACGATTCTATCGTTCCATATATGTAACTTGGTAGCAACTTAACAGTCCTTAAAGTCTGGTCTGATTTACCCGTGCCATCAACCACAGCCAAAGCTACAGCGGCCTGCCAAAGGTCAACTAATCCGGCTGTTGTATCAGTAATCTTTCCCTTGACATCAACATATATCGGGTCTCCTGGTTCTATGTCCTTTGAATAGTCAGTTACAGTTAGTCCCGTAGTATCCCAATCCGATATCGCCGCGAGCTCCATAACAAGACCCTTTGGTATTGACTCCATAGCTCTCCCCCTTTTTCACCCCTCTTTTAGCCGATGCAATACTAATATTGAATGGAATGGTCGGGTAATGGTATTCGCCCGACTTCAAGAGGCAGCGGTTTTTTCTCTTTTCCTCGTCCGGATATTACTATTAATGTGCCTACTACAAGCAGGCCCGCCCCTCCTATTACCCCGGGTAGCCATTCTTGCCCTGGAGTACCGGTGATTGTTATTTGTCCAACAATCTCAGCTGTTGGTTCGCCGGGGATCTCTTTAGCCTTACATTGCAAGCTGTATTCTTCGCCGGGCTTAATTTTCGAGGTTATTTTTATATTAACAGTAGCAGTTCCAGCCGTTAGCCCGTTGTAAGATGGCAGGTCTACCGGTGTGGTCCCGGTAAGCATCTCTTTAAATTCACCGTTTTTCTTTCCTATGGATCCTACCAGGGTAAACTTAAGAGGCCCTATATAATCGAAGGTAACTCTTACTCTTAAGGTATCCCCATAGGTAAGAGATATCGGCATACCGGGTTGTACATTAGTCGTGACGGGTCCCTTCACTACTTCTATACCTGAAATTGGCATTTTATTCTCC
>JAQULX010000636.1 GCA_028718465.1 Dehalococcoidales bacterium
GATGCTTTAATTTTGGTTGGCGAAAAGTCAATGGCAAAAGTGTTTGGCAATTCCGATGATGAAAGAAAGGCAATTGTTGCGTGGATAGAATCAAGCAAAACAGTCCCTGGGTCTACTTCTCTGAATTTCTGCTCCATAACTGATCCGGTAAAACAGATAATAGATGTTGGTACTCCTCCCCAATCAAAAGAGGTTACAATTTCAGAATCAAAAGCAGTTGCTGCTGGTCTCCTAAAGGGAGATATGTTCAACCTATTGGGATGCTATTACAGCAACCCTCAAGCTGTATTCCAGCGTATTGGCAGTAAAATAATTTACGCTGCCATTCTTCAACAATCACTAACACCGGAAGAAAGGGTGAAGTTCAACTTAACGACGACCAATCCAACTTTCCATTCTTCCGATCCAGACAAACAATTTTATGTTGAGCGGGCGTACAAAGTAATCGATATCACCGATCGATTAAAGCACAATTGGGAAAATGCAAGCTCTGACCCGCAATATATAATGATCAAAAAAACAGTTGATGATGCCGTTCAAAATATCAGAACAATTTTCAACAACTCTCTACCCATTACAACTGTTGATCAAGCCAAAAGAGCTGGGCAGAACATGTCCGTAACAACTAATAAGTTATATTCAGACATCCGAGCACTTAATGGTGGAACAAGTAATTACGTTAACAAAGTTAATGGCACTCTTATCGATCTACAAGAACTAACTAGAACAATAGCAGAAATAATGGAAGGCAAAGTTATACCGGCTTCAGCCAATATAACTTTAGGTCAGATTCCGAATAATTTATTTACTTCTCGAACTGAAAATGGTGGAGGAACTCCTGCACTCAACCAACCAACAAGCAACCGTTCTGGTGCCACTGCTACCGCCACCTTTGCTCCAACAAGAGCAAATCTAATGCTGCTCCTTTCGCACAAAGTAAAACCAAAAGATTTCTTTATCGCATTAGCAGCCGATAAGGTTGAAACTGCCTTAGATTTACCAGAAAATTCTCTTGTTTATTTTGTCACAAATTATGAAGATAAAGGGTTAAATAAAATTGATTCTTTTTACGCTGCTGTTGGCCAAGCTAAAGTTGAACAAGTGTTTAATATGCCAGCAGAATACTTCCAGGGCTGGGCTATAAATGACGCCAAGCTAGGAAAACCAGATTTTCGAAATGATATGAGAGCTTTGCGCATATGGGGTGCTGATGCAGTTAATGCTGCTGTTCCTCCAACAGTTGTACAGGGAGATTCTGGCCCACAGAAAGCAATGGCCGCTAGCTCAGGAACTCCAACTTTAACATCTGGCTCAACCATCAAATACGATCGCAATGAGGAGTGGACTAATAGTGAGCGCTCAGACAACGATCAACCATATAATACAGATGGTTCAATTAAAAGTCCTCTAACAGAGACACAGAAAAAGAATCTAAAAAATGATTACACTGAGAACCAGCTTCTCACATTGAAACTTACAAATAAAAATACCTTCGACAGCATTGTTGCTAAGGCTGATAAGCAATATCAAGATGATATCCAGGCTTTCATAAACAGTTTGTCTATTAGAAACGCAGACCTTGAAACGAGCTTTATCGATGTTGCCGACAACGTTGAAATCAATAAATTAAATGATTCTATCAGAACTCCGGAGCAAGACTTACTCTTCAGGCTAGGAATAACAGGTTCTCTTAGTGCCTTGCAAAGCAATAATATCGTAGCATGGGCTGGAGCCAATGCTAGAACAGAGCAAATAGATAAACTTCTTGGTCTTGGCTCTGGCTCAACACGTGCTTTAATTACTGACAATAACCTTCCTAGTAATTCGATCGACAAACTGACTCAAAAAGAAAAACAGCTTCTAGTCGCCAAGATGAAGATTTCTCCAACAGCACTAGACAAATTACTTAAAGTGATGTCAGGACAGATTCTCCCTTCTGAATTAGGACAACTCGCACTCGATGTCACAAATATTGGTGATAATCCATATATCGATGTCTCAGCCCCTGCTGGTCAAACTGATGAATGCATGACTTCTTATGAGCAAATTGACGGCATGATTGTCTCCAATTCATTTCTACCTAATGGCTGGTTTTATTTTGACAAAGACTCTACGATTAGCAACAATACGCATGTTTTTGGTAGTAAGAACCAGGCGGAAGAATATTCTATTCAACATATTGACAGAAGGGTAACGTACTTAGATGAATTAGCTTACGGTTTAGCCAACTTATTAGGTATAAATTCTCCCACAGAACAAGAGCTCAATAGCATTAAAGAAGAAATGAGTCTCTATGCAAACGGCAACAATGATGACATGCTACTCGTATCAGAATTATCAGAAGACGAATACAAAGAAATATACGGAAGAACAGGTGTGTCACAAGATTTATTGGATAGAATTTTCATCCGCTCTGATGCTTCAGATGTAAATCGTCCACTCGTCGCCTATAAAAAAGCAGTCGGCCAAGTAGTAGTAAAAAAAGTTATCACCTCGAAAGTTTTTGGTAGTTTAGGTGTTCGGATAGACCCC
>JAQULX010000637.1 GCA_028718465.1 Dehalococcoidales bacterium
TCGGCCTTTCCGCCGGCGGCGCTAAAGATATCGCCAATTTCCGTGAGAATATTCGAAATCAATATCTGCCGCTCCCTACCGACGTAACCTATGAGGGCATTTTTTATGATTACTACTTCGATACCGCCGCAGTTGAGCCTACCAATAAGCTGTTCAGTCCTTCTTACAGCTATGCCGTCACCCGCGACCCGCTTTCCGGACAGGCTGAGTACTATCTTTCCGTCGGACTGAACTCCGGCATGAAGGAAAGCGATTTCCAGCGGAAAAAGCTGAACCTGGTGATCCTTCTGGACAACTCCGGCTCCATGGGCGAAGCTTACAACCAGTACTATTACGACCGCTTCGGGCAGCCGGTCGATGCCTATGCCGAAGAAGGTATTAACCGCCGCAGCAAGATGCAAAGCGCCGCGGAGTCCGTGGTCAGCATCCTGGAACAGCTTCGCAGCGATGACCGCTTTGCCATTGTCACCTTTAACAGCAATGCTTCCGTGCCCAAACCGATGGGACTGGTCGACCGTACTGATATGCGGGACGTTAAAAACCGCGTCCTGGATATCGGGGCGGGAGGCGGGACCAATCTGTCGGCAGGGATGGAGTTGGCCGCCCGGCAGTTCAAAGGTCTGCGCGAAGTTGACAGCTATGAATATGAAAACCGCATCATTGTCCTGACTGATGCCCAGCCGAATACCGGCGATTACAGCGGCTCGGGGCTGCTGTCGATGGCAGAGCGGAACGCCGCCGGCCGGATTTATACCACCTTCATCGGTATCGGTGTGGACTTCAATTCTCAGTTGATCGAGCAGATAAGCAAAATCAAGGGCGCCAACTACTATTCCGTCCATTCTCCCCAGGAGTTCCGTGAGAGGGTAGAGGAAGAGTTCGAATATATGGTCACCCCCCTGGTATTCAATCTTCAGCTCGACTTTGAATCCCGGGGCTGGAGAATCGAGAAGGTCTTCGGCAGCCCGCAGGCCGACGAGGCCACCGGAAGGCTGATGACCGTCAACACCCTGTTCCCTTCCAGGAGCGAGGGCGGGGAGGTCCGGGGCGGACTGGTCCTGCTGAAACTGAGAAAAACTTCTTCCGGCGATGGTGACAGGATATCCCTGCGGACCAGCTATGAAGACCGTAACGGTAGAACGGACGGCGATGAGCAGGTGATTTACCTGGAAACCGTGCAGCCCGAATATTTCGCCAATGACGGCATCCGCAAGGGTATTCTGCTGAGCCGGTACGCTGCGCTGTTGAAGAACTGGTTGCAGGATGAACGGCAAAATATGAATCCGGGCAGGCCCTGGGAGCCCTGTATCAGTGAGGATACCGGCATCACGGTTCCTGTAGAGCCGGGTTTCAGCCAGTGGGAAAGGCAGTCCCTGCCCCTGAAAGTATCCGGTTCCTACGGCAAGATCTTCAGAAAATTCAGCGACTACTTTATCTCGGAGATGGACGCCATCCGGGACAACTCTCTGGGACAGGAACTGGATATTATCAATATGTTGAGTCGATATTGAAATAAGCTTTCTATCGCCTCGTCCACCGGTGAAGGGTGCGGCTAACGCCGCACCCTTTCGGTTTCAGTCTTCCACCCGGGCAGCCTGGCGGCGTGCCGTCTCAAGATGCTCGCTGCGGCCGTTGAGGCGCCTGGTAAACCAGTCGATGGCATAGGGGATGACTTCATCAAAATAGTTGGAGCAGCAGTGATCGCCGTCCGGATAGTATTTCAGGTCCTTGTCCCCCCTGGCCCAGTCCAGGATATAATCTTTCTGGAACCAGGGTTGGTTGATCACGAGGTCTTCACCGCCCTGAATGAGAAGCAAGGGCCGGTCCAGCGCCGGGATTTTTTTAATATCCATTTCCGGCAGCAGGACCCTGGCTTCCTCAATGGAACCCACACCGAAGACATGCATCAGGTCTCTCAGCCAGATCGGTCCGCCCTTTTGCGCCAGGCTGATATTCAGGTAGCCCAGTGCGCCGTGGCCGATTACGCAGCCGATCCTCCGGTCATAGGCCGCTGCACGCAGGGCCAGATAACTGCCGAAACTCCACCCGTACAGGCCGACACGGCTCAGATCGATCCGGTAATCATTATGGGACTCCAGCCAGTCGATAATGGTGGTGATGACACTCTCATAATCAGGGACCATTTTCAGGCGTCTCCACATTTCACCCTGTCCCGGGCCGTCAAAGGTCAGTGCATTGAAGCGGCTCTCTGTCAGCAGCCTGGAAAGGTAATGCTGTTCCACTTCCTTGATGTCGTCCAGGCCGTTCACCAGAATGATCAAGGGCCGGTCCGCCTGGCCGGCCCGGTGCAAATAGGCAGGAATCACTGTTTTACGGAAAGGAATTTCCAGGCGCAGAGGCCGGTCGTTTTCCTCGTACAGGTCGATGGCTTTCCGGTAGCAGTGGCGGGCTCTTTCCTGGGCCGCATGTTTACGCAGGAGATTCAAGAAATACACGTGTTCGCCGATATGATAACAGCCCGCTGCTTCATGAAAAAGATTCCTGGCAGTGAAGGTGTTGCCTTTGTTCA
>JAQULX010000638.1 GCA_028718465.1 Dehalococcoidales bacterium
AAGGTCGGCGCAATAGACAACGTTCTGGATATCGTCGGCAAACTGCCTTATGCCTTTCACCCGGGTTCTATACGCTACTTCAAAGAGATAGGCAAGTGGACTCCTGAACTGGAGACATGGACCAACAAGGTGCTCGAGCGTGAAGATAAACTGATTAAAGCCTGGGAGGCATGTATCGCCGAGATGGATGAAAAGGAACTGAAGGAATCAGAATTACCGGCGCTGTGGGATAAGTATCGCAAAGAAATTCCAGCAATAGAATAAAATACACAGCACTATTAGTTATACGCCTGACCATGCGGCTAAGTAAAGAGCCGCATGGTCAGGCGCGTTTATTCACAGTTTTACGTATAGTCGTGTTTCAATCATTTTCCAATCTTTTTCTGACCATTTATTAACAGCAGTCAAGAAAATGTTGACGATTTATGATAGAATAATATATGGTGGGAAAGTTTATTACGAGAAAGATATTTGGATATAGGTTGTATTATTCTGGCTGGAGGTAAGGGCTTACGCCTGGGTTGTGACAAAGTTTTAGAAACTGCCGGCAATAAAACTTTGTTGGAGCAAGTAATATCAATCATAAGCTTGCTCTGCAACAAAATAGTCATTGTAACCGCCCAAGGGCGAGAAATACCAAAGTCGATCAGTCGCTCTAAACTGGAAGTAGTGACTGATATTTTCCCTGACAGAGGCCCCTTAGGAGGTATATACACTGGTTTAACCAGATCAGAATGCTTCTATAACATTACCGTTGCTTGTGATATGCCCTTTTTGAACCAGGCTTTACTGCGCTATATGATGCAGCTTTCAACCAGCTACGATGTTGTGGTTCCACGCATAAACAATATGGTTGAGCCACTTCATTCTGTTTACTCGAAGAGCTGCTTAGGCCCTATTGAAGATATGCTCAAGCAGGATAAATTAAATGTTAACAAGCTTCTCAGCCTGGTCAGGGCACGGTATGTGGAAGCCGAGGAGATTGACAGGTTTGACCCCGAGCATCTGAGCTTTTTTAATATTAATACTAAAGCTGACCTGGAAATAGCCAGAGAAATGATATCTAAAGGAAATTACGCCGATGATAAGTGTTGAAGAGGCTCTTGAGAAGGTCCTTAGTTATGTTGATGTGCTGAAAGAGGAGCAGGTTCCCATTCTCGACTCTATTGGTCAGATACTGGCCGAGGACATAGATTCTTCTATTGACATACCGCCGCTGGATAACTCTGCCATGGATGGCTATGCAGTCCAGTCGAAAGATACCCGGGGAGCCAGCTTAGAGAAGCCGCAATTTCTGCGCGTGATTGACACAGTTATAGCAGGTTCTATTTCTCAATACGAGCTAAAACCGGGCACGGCTATTCGCATCATGACCGGAGCTCCGGTTCCCAAAGGCGCTGACAGCGTAGTGAAATTTGAGGATACTGATGAAGGCCAGAGCCGGAAGTCCTCTAATCAGGCTGTTAATGAAATAGGTATCTTACAAGAAGCCGAACCAGGTTTGAATATCAGGCAGGCCGGCGAGGATATCCGAAAGGGAAGCACCGTATTACGGAAAGGTGCCCTGCTCAGGCCATCTGAGATTGGCGTTCTGGCATCATTAGGACGGAGCAATGTAAAGGTTATCCGCCGCCCGGTGGTGGCTGTCCTGGCTACCGGAAATGAACTGGTAGAGATAGGCCAGCCCCTGCCCGCAGGCAAGATATACAATAGCAACACTTACGGCGTGGCGGCCATGGTCCGGCGCTACGGCGGCATCCCCGAAATACTGGGTATCGCCCTGGACAGTGAAGAATCATTGACAACCAAAATCCGGCAAGGTTTGAATGCTGACATGCTGATAACCAGTGGCGGAGTTTCCATGGGTGATTATGATATAGTGAAGGATGTTCTGGCAAAAGAGGGTGAAATAACCTTCTGGACAGTTCGAATGAAGCCGGGGAAACCCCTGGCCTTCGGTACTATCAGAAGCAGGTCAGGTAAAACGAAATCAATACCGCACCTTGGCCTGCCCGGCAATCCGGTCAGCTCCATGATAACCTTTGAGCTGTTTGCCCGCCCGGCTATCTTTAAGATGATGGGGAAAAATAATTTCGCCAAGCCCACCGTAGAAGCGGTGATGGAAGATTCTATCATAAATACCGACGGACGCCGCATCTACATGCGAACCATGGTTGAAAAGCGCGGTGACCAGTATTTTGCACGGCTTACCGGTGCTCAGGGATCAGGCATCTTAACTTCCATGAGCCTTGCCAATGGGCTGGCGATTGTCCCAGAGGGCAAACCAGCGGTACACAAAGGCGAAGTGGTCAAGGTGATGATGCTGGACTGGAATGAGAAAGTAAGCAACTAGACAAAAGGAGCAACAGGGGATTCGGTATGCAGCCAATTGTTTCAATCGTGGGCAGATCAGACTCCGGAAAGACAACTCTACTTGAAGGATTAATTGCCGAGCTTAACCGGCGGGGACGCAGGGTGATAGTTATGAAGCATTCGTCCGAAAAGTTGAACTTGATACGGTAAACAAAGA
>JAQULX010000639.1 GCA_028718465.1 Dehalococcoidales bacterium
AAACCCTGTGCAGCATTTCAGCCTGATCCTTCTCCACAGAACCTTCAATGTGGCCGCGATCAATCAGCGAACGGATTTCATCTTCGTTAAAAAGAGACCTGCGGTATACGCTGCCTCCGCCCATCAGCTTCATTAAACCAAGAACCAGGGATGAAAGCAGATAAACAACCGGGCTGAATAAAATCGTGATGAACCTGACCGGACCGGCATAGGCAATCGCTACTTTTTCCGAATACCGCGCAGCAAAGCTTTTCGGCGTAACCTCGCCGAAGATGAGTAAAATAACGGTGATGCCTATTGTGGCAATAACAACACCATGCTCTTCACCCCAGAATGAAATGGCCAGCACTGTTGCAATGGCTGTAGCTGCGGTGTTGACCAGATTATTGCCCACCAGTATGGCTGACAACAATCGTTCCGGATGTTCAACCATTTTAGCCACGCGTTTGGCGCCCGGCACCTTATTTGCGAGAAGATGATTTAACCTGACATGGGACAGCGAAATGTAAGCTGTCTCCGAACTGGAAAAGAAAGCGGATAACAGAATGAATAAGATGAGCAGGGTAACATATGGAATCTCCATTTTGATCTCCCTTGTGAACGGCACGTTGCCGTCTATTGTGCATATACTATAATACTAATATTTCGTCCGCTCTGGGTTTCACGGAGAGGATGAGTTTTCTACTTTAAATTCTGGTTAACAGATCATCCTTTGTGATATTGTTCCATAGACTTACTTTGGTTAAGATATCATTCAGTGTACCCTTCGCCAGCACTTTATGCAGGGGGACTGTAAGATTATGCTCGCCCATTGAATCAATCTTGCGTAGTTTAATGTGGCTTCCTTTCTGATGCACTCTGTTGTAGCCAAGAGATTCAAGTAGCTGAATAAGTTTGCTACCGCTAATTTGAGGCAGCTTTGGCACTTTCCAACCTTACCTCTGAAAGCGTTAGGATCGTGATCGGTTCACTGCTATCAATGAAATGAACTGAGACCGCTTCTTTAATATTTTGATGGAGCTCATCAAGATTCTTACCTTCCGTGAAGATATCTTCCCCAATACCACGGGCACACCAATTTTCACCATCGAAATACGTTTCTATTTTAACCAGCATCTTTTATCCTCTTTTTGTATTATACCATTTTAAAAAGGTTAAGATGACAGGCAGAAGAAGTTGTTCTAAATGGAGTATAAATCGCTGGTTGTTCAGCAGACAAGTGTGTTTGAGTAGGCAGGGATGTTGATTCAGGATTTTCTGAGGCCCCGGGATCGGGGCAAGCTTGGGAAAAAGACGGAAAATACTTCTGAGTGTTATAGATTGTATCTATTTCGATGCGAATAATACGAAGGCGATTGTTTCGATAAAGCCGAAGCCGCCATTTATCCCGATATTTCAGGTGGCGGCTTCTAAAAGGGATGCTATTCCACTCTATCTGAAATCTGCTCTATTCAGAGAATTGATCAAAGGTGTTGTTTAAAACACGATCATGAAACCTTTTAGATTACCACATATTCTATGAGGACAAAGTCCTTCGTTTCTCTTCGAATTCATCTCTGCTGATTTCGTTATTGGCATACCGTCTTTTCAGGATATCAAGAGCAGTTTCTGAAGTTCCATGCGACCCACTACAGCAACCACCCAGTTTCAACCAACCTGTCCCTCGCGTCATGGCTATAACAGCCCAAACGATAAGACCGACAATGATAATTCCCCCAATGAACATTATTTAATACCTCCTAGTAAAAAATTGTCACATTCTCCTAGCCAATATCTTTCTTGATCAGTTCAAATTGCTCTTTGGTGATCTCTCCTTTGGCATAACGATTTTTAACAATATCAAGCGCACTGAGACTCGATATACCATGATCCTTTGATGCAGTTGTTCTTTTCACTGCCCAGACGATGAGCCAGAGCAATCCACCCCAGAACAGTACAAATAGAATGAATCCGAAGATCATCCAAATCCACCCTCCATCGAACCAATAACCCATCATTTCCTGCCTCCTATTGAGATTTTATACGATAAGTATAAAGGCTAATAGGTTTACCGTATGTGATATTTATCTCTTTATAGGCAGTTTCGCTACTTTCTGAGATATATCGAAGAGTATTCTTGAGACCAAAGGATGAATAAAGAAGAAAGCGTTTGGCTATAAGATCAGTATGAAATCAAAACTAGCCAATTCAGTGAATTGACCACTTTCGTTGTTTCTGGTGGAGGCGGGGGAGGGTCGAACTCCCCGTCCGAAAACAGGTTGCCAGAACGTCCTACAAGTTTAGGCAGCTCTTTAGTCTCATTCGGCGGACCTCTGCTACCCGAGTTCCATCGAACCAGCCGATGATCTTAGCTAACCGTTACCGGCGTGGCGGTTAGAGCGCTCCGACATTTCGTCGCCCAGTCCCAACCCATCGGAGTGAGGTCGGGTTGAACGTGTTGCCGCCTAGTTAGGCAGCGACAGGTACTGCTTCGTTGGCAGTTGTGTTTTGCCACCAGTTTTACGAGATGATGACAGCTCGACTTGCAGT
>JAQULX010000640.1 GCA_028718465.1 Dehalococcoidales bacterium
CGTTGTACGGCTTGAAAAGCATATATGACGCGGATTGGATTATTCACGCTGGATATAATGACCCCAGAGAGCTCTGGTTTCACCGGAATATCATGCGCATTTTAAAGGTGTTTTCAATGGGATATGCTCGTTTCGAAATGAGGTCTGCCTACCATTTTAATTTTTCAAGCAGGAGCAGCAACGTTATTCCGCGTGCAATTTTTGATTCCCCCTTTGTCCAGAAACGGTGGGCTTTTGTCAGCGTAATGGAAGCGTCTCCGGCGGGTGTAACAAATATTACTGCCGACAGGGATATGTACGCAGCTAATCGAACCGTTACCAGAAATATACTCTTATGGTACGGGAAGATGATCCGTCTACTGTCCGAGATTGACGGATGTGTGCTGGTTTTGGATGGAATGAGTTGGGTATATTACATACATGGAGGCGGACTTGTCTCGGGGAATATGCTTAAAGCTCCTCTTGATTATTTCAACCTGGACATATCCGGAAAAAAACCTGAAACTCCCAGCATGAGTCCAATCGTCAAGGCTATGGTGGTCAATTATGTATTCCCCCTGATGCTTACAGTACCCCTCCGCTTCTATCCCACCTTTATCTCAGGGCCAGAGGTGGCGGCAGGGTTAACAAGAGCTATAAAAAGATTCGCTGTCGTTGCGGAAGATCTGAAATCGGCGATTAAAATGGCGTGTGAAAAGGCCGGAACCGATAAGGTCATTATTTTTGACGGCTCCTACAATAGTCTCAATGTAAGCCGCTCCATGGCTGAATTTTTAATCGCAAAAGCGCCAATGGTAGCAGAAAAGGTTGACGGGGAATTGTTGCCGCTATGGCTTAAGCAGAGGGGGCTTGACTTATAACAGTAAATTGTGGTGCAGAAAAGGTTAATCAAGCGTGACTATTAGACAAGCAGTGTGCTCTGCAAACGCCAGCCGGGATACGAACGTGCATGATATCAGAGATGATATTTTTCGGGATATCTCTGACAAAAAAGTGATCGCCTTCATAAGAGCGGATGATGATGGGATCATTGTAGAAATGGAAACGGTAAAGTCTGCTTCCGGAGAGTTGGGTTTGGATGTATCGTATTCTGTCGAAAATGGTTCACCGGTACGGAAAGGGGATATCATCATTCAATTTTCAGGGAACCCGAAACAAATAGCTATGGCTGGTGACCTATTGATCGGCCTTATGGCTAAGGCATCTGGAATTACAACGGCTGCACACTGCTTTGTTGAGAAGGCTGGACCCTCAATACAGGTTGTATCAGGGGCATGGAAGAAGATTCATATTTCCCAAAAGGAGATCGTCCGCAGGGCGATTGCCGCGGGAGGGGCAGAATACCGTATCTGTCGGGAACCTTTTTTATATATCGATAAGAATTATTTGGTTATGTTGGGTGGAATTAGGGAATGTCTTGTTTCCATAAAGAGACTCAGTGGTTATAAGAAGGTAATACAAATAGCAGGCACATCAAGACTCATAGAATTAGAAGCAAGCGAAGCTGCTGAATACGGAGCGGATGTCATATTTATCGATAGTGGGGACAGGGAAGATATAACAACGGTAAGCAAATGTCTGGTTAGAGAGGGAAAAAGAAACTCTGTAAAATTGGCATTTGGAGGCAACATAAAGTTGGAAGATATGGAGGCCATGAGAACGTTGGATGTGGATATTTTGGATATCGGGCGCTCTATTATTGATGCGCCTCTTCTGGATATGAAAATGGAAATTTTATAATCAAGTTTAGGACATTAGTTTCCAGAATTGAACAGTTCTCAATAGATAAACGGTCTATAAATAAAATCGTAACTATCCCTTGGCATGGTGTATGGTTTGTGGTAAACTGTATTCAAGTAAGGGATAGGAAATGAAAAGTAAACAGATTAAATACCCAGTGAAACGCTTTGATAAAATGTTCCCTGATAACGATACTTGTTTGGAATGGCTTTTGAATAAGCAATATACGAACGGTATTGAATGCCCAAAATGTAAGAGGGTTACTAAGCATCATAAACTTGCCAAACAGCCTGCTTATGAGTGTGATTACTGCGCTCACAAAGTTAGCCCACTCGCTAAGACAATATTCCGCAAATCCTCTACCCCTCTTAAGGTTTGGTTTGAGGCTATGTTCTGGATGGCTACTACACGTAGCGGTCATTCTGCCAAAGAGCTTCAACGTAGGACTGGCGTAACTTACAAGACAGCGTGGCGTATGTTTAAAGAGATTCGGACACTTCTTGACGAGAATCCTGATATGTTCACGAATGACGTTGAAGTTGACGAGACATACGTGGGTGGTGCGAGACATGGTACTCGTGGACGTGGTGCGGAAGGCAAGACCGCGGTTATAGGGATCGCCCAAGGCACGGCAAGGTCACAAGCAAGGTTGTTACGGATACCAAACGATCTACTGTAATGCCACTGATTCAAAAGAACATTGCTAAGAAAGCTATTGTTCATACAGACGAATACCCTGTCTATACTGTGTTGATAGACTTGGTTATGAGCATGAAACTGTCAATCA
>JAQULX010000641.1 GCA_028718465.1 Dehalococcoidales bacterium
CTTCCGATCTCGCTGCGCTGGCGCAGCGACTGTTCTTTTTCCATGATGATGAGCTCCCATTTCAATTCCGGACCGAAATACAGCTCGTCACGATCCGAAAGCGGCATTTCCCAGGCTGCGCAGGACAGATGGGCCCGTAAAATATAGGGATTATGGGGATTGATCAGGGCGTTTTCATAGCTTTTGTGGAAAAAGTCTTCCGGATGACGCATGAAATACTGGTCCAGCGGATTGTCCATGGCTATAAGAAAGCTCAGAGCCTTTTGCTTGCCCCTGCCGCTTCTCCCCGCCTGCTGCCAGGTGCTCGAGATGCTTCCCGGATATACGGTCAGGATAGTGGCTTCCAGGTCGCCGATATCTATACCCACCTCCAGGGCGGTAGTAGCGACCACTCCCACCAGCTTGCCCGTGAATAGCTCCTTTTCGATCTTCCTGCGGTCTTCCGGCAGGTAACCCGCGCGGTAGGGTTTGATTCTGGCGGCCAGCCGGTGGTCTATCTGGGACAGCTTTTGCCGTGAATAGTTATAGATTAGCTCCGTCAAGCGGCGGGTTCGGGTAAAAGTCAGGGTGCGGATTTCCTGCTGCACCAGCTCCGTAAAAAGAAAGGTGGCTTCACTGTTGGCGCTGCGGCGGGCTTCCTTGCGGTCGTCCGTCAGAGGAGGATTCCAGAATACGAAATCTTTACCCCCGTGCGGTGAGCCGTCATTATCCACCACGGTAAATGGTAAGCCGGTCAGTTTTTCCGCGTGTTCGCCCGGATTGGCGATGGTGGCCGAACAGCAGATGAACTGCGGCCTGGCTCCGTACAACTGGCACAGCCGGCGCAGCCGCCGCAAGATGCAGGCGACATGAGAGCCGAAGACTCCCCGGTAAATATGCGCCTCATCCACCACGACATACCTCAACCGCCGCAGCAGGCGCGACCAGGACTGATGGTTCGGCAGAATCCCGATATGCAGCATATCCGGGTTGGTGATCAGTATCCGGGCGTTCTTTTTGATATCGTAGCGTTCCGACTGGGGCGTATCTCCATCAAAGGTAGCGCAGTCATCCGCCTCGACAATATCGGGGCAAAACTGGGAGCGCATGCTGCGCAGCTGGTCTTGCGCCAGGGCCTTGGTGGGGAACAGGTACAGCGCTCGGCTGCTTTTCTCGGTCAGCATGGCTTCCATCACAGGGATGTTATAGCACATTGTTTTACCGCTGGCGCTGGAAGTGGCTACCATGACATTTTTTCCCTGGCGGGCATAGTTCACCGCTTCAGCCTGATGGGAATAAAGAGGCCACAAGCCATTATCGTCGAGACAGTCCTGGAGAGCTTTGACCAGGGGGCGCTCCACCTCTCCGAAGCTGGCCGGGCGGGGAGGAATATTCTCGATGTGGCTTATCTGATGGTTGTATTCGCGCTGGGCAGTCAGATGCCGGATGAAGCCCGTGGTATCCACGCTTCCTCCTTCATCAGACCGCCAGGATCTCTATCTCATAGTCAAGCATTTCGAAATCGCCCTGACTATTGACAATCAGGTCGACGGCTTTGGACAGGACTTCATTGGTAAAGCGCTTGTCATTACTGATAAAACAGAATCCAATAGTCGCCAGTTGCCAGAGATCGTTATCTTCGACTTCAGCGATGGAAACGTTGAACTTGTTTTTGACGCGCGCAGTCACTGACTTGACTATCTGTCTTTTACCTTTTAAAGACAAATTATCCGGCAAGCGCAGTTTAACTTTACATATGCCGACATTCACTATTCAATTATAGCGGAATCGCCTTGTGAATGTCTAAACGGCCTTTTTCTGCCGGGCATAGCATTCGCGGCAATAGACCGGGCGCCCTTCGGTTGGCTCGAAGGGGACCTGGGTCTCTGCGCCGCATTCAGCGCAGGTCACCGTGTGCATTTGTCTGGGACGGCTGCCATCGCCACTGCGGGTCCGCCGGCGGTTAGCCCGGCATGCAGGGCACCTGGTGGGATCATTCTGTAAACCATGAGACGCATAGAACTCCTGTTCACCAACTGTAAACAGAAATTCCTGTCCGCAATCACGACAGCGCAGGGTTTTCTCTTCCAAAGCCATCTGACTGCACCTCCTTTAAAACGTGTCCCTTTTTTCCGGTGCAGTCTTTCACGATACCCAAACTTCGCGTTTTATCGGATATTAGTGGAACGGGCCAGGATAAAACAGGCGACTGACCAGGATACCAGACACTATTTGTAATCTTTTGGTAATAATATTATACCACTACATGTCAAGATGATGAACGTATATGTTATAAAGAATGTGTAAAATACCTAGCGGCTGATCGAGGATTTTAACATCAGGAGCCGGATCAAACCGGCTTCCGGCGCATTTTTAACAAGAGGACATTGATGGTCTGAGAGACCAATTTCACCCTGTCATCGATACGCCAGCCGGCCACCCAGATGATCTGCCGGGGAGTACTGAGAATGGGGACTCTGTCACGCCAGGCTTTCGGCACCCGGGCATCCGCCATGAAATCTCTCACTTTCTTCAAGCTGTCC
>JAQULX010000642.1 GCA_028718465.1 Dehalococcoidales bacterium
AAGAGAACCAATGGGCAATGGCATCACTTTCTAATGGATATAAAGTCTAAGAATAACACCATCCATGCTTTCTTAAGGGTAGCGGTGCCGGTATTTGACGAAAAATCAGTAACCCTTTCCTTCCCCTATAAGTTTCACAAAGAAAGGCTTGAGGAATCGCGAAATAGGCGCTTGGTAGAGGAGATGCTGCTAAAAGTTTACGGTCAACCTTATGAGGTAATTTGCGTCTTGGATGCTGGCGGTAGAGGTGTTAAACTTGATGATACAGATAACGCAGCCTCAATCCTGGGTGGTGAGGTGGTGGAGGAATAGAGGCAGAAGAATTTCGAGTTTTTAGTTTCGAGTTTCTAATTATTGAATCCCTTCGGGATAATTGTATCCGTTAAGTGGTGGAGCAACGCAGCGACACCGACATTTAAAATTTAAAATTCAAAATTCAAAATTTATTTTACGGGGGTGGAAGGAATAGTATGGTAGACAAAGCCCCAAAGGGTATGGACAGGGTTCCGCCTCAAAACCAAGAGGCAGAGGTATCAGTTTTAGGTTCTATACTGTTGGACAAGGAAGCGATTATTCGGGTAGCGGATATTTTAATACCTGATGATTTTTATAATGATTCCTACCGATTAATTTTTGACCAGATGATCTGGCTTTATGAGCACCACCAGCCAATTGATATCGTCACCCTTACAAACAGGTTGGAGGAAAAGGGAGTGTTGAAGGAGATTGGTGGCGCCACTCTAATTTCTCAGCTGGCGAACTCTGTGCCTTCAGCTGCCCACGTAGTAAACTATGCCAAAATTGTATCTGATAAGGCGATCTTAAGGCGCCTAATCACTACCGCCAATGAAGTCACAAACCTCGCTTACGATGAGTCTGATAGCCCTAGCGAAATTCTAGATAAGGCGGAGCAAAAAATATTTGAGGTCTCTGAGAAGCATCTTAAGGAGAACTTTATATCCCTAAAGAATGTGCTTACCGAAAGCTTTGACCGTATCGACGAACTACACAAAGACAAGGATAAACTGCGCGGTGTTCCTACAGGATTTAAAAACCTCGACAATTTATTAGCTGGGCTGCAGCCATCTGATCTGATTATTATTGCTGGGCGTCCTTCTGTGGGTAAAACTGCTTTTGCCCTAAACATTGCTCATAACGTTGCCGTGGATGGCCAGGTCCCTACTGCAATTTTCTCTCTTGAAATGTCTAAGGAGCAGCTAGTAGATAGGCTTTTGGCCGCTGAAGCAGGGATCGATTCCTGGAAACTACGAACCGGGAATCTTGACGATAATGACTTTTTGAAGATTAACCATGCCTATGGCGCTCTCTCAGAGGCCCCACTTTTTATTGACGATTCTTCTATTATAAATGTACTTGAGATGAGAACGAAAGCTCGACGACTTCAAGCGGAACACGGGCTCGGGCTTATCATTATCGACTACCTTCAGCTTATGAGTGGTAACAATCCGGATAACCGAGTTCAGGAAGTCTCGGCGATATCACGCTCGTTAAAAGGTCTGGCGCGTGAGCTTAATATCCCAGTAATTGCGCTTTCTCAGCTATCTAGAGCAGTGGAATCTAGGCCATCTAAAATTCCAATGCTTTCCGATCTTCGTGAGTCGGGGTCTATTGAGCAGGATGCTGACGTGGTAATGTTTGTTTATCGTGAAGAAGTATATGACGAGGACACCGAGCGAAAGGGAATTACAGATATTCTAATCAGGAAGCATCGTAACGGGCCGATCGGCCAAGCAGAGCTCTACTTCAAGAAGGAAACTCAGAAGCTTACCGCTGTTGAGAAAAATCGAGTCCCTTCTATCAAAGAATAATTGCTTGATATTAGCGAAAAGGTTATAATTTTAGGGTAAATATTTATAAATGGCAGGGGGCCCTTCGACTAGCTCAGGGTCTCAGGCTCGGCAAGGAATATTATTCCGAGCCCGAGAGGGGATTTTATGAAAAAGGACTCAAGCGAGACAGCAAAGCAGGCCGGTAAGTTTGGCCTGGTAGGGATATTAAATACGGTTATTGATTTAGGTATATTCAATCTTTTATCACAGGTTTTTGGCGTTTATGTGGTAGTTGCTAACGTAGTGTCAGTGTCTGTAGCTATTATAAACAGCTATATCTGGAACAAAAACTGGACATTTCAAGACAAAACCAAGAAGAATTTATTGGAACAGTTTGTAAAGTTTGTAATTTTCAGTGTTTTTGGCATGGGAATACAAACCTTTATGGTCTGGCTGCTTGCTACAAAGTGGACTGTTAGTGGTCTCTGGGCCTATGGCATTGTGGATGCAATTGGGCTAGAGGGTATATTCTCTCAATCCTTCGTGCTTAATAACTGGGCTAAGGTCTGGGGCATTGGCTTGGCCTTAATCTGGAATTTTATAGCCTACAAAAAATGGACCTTCAACAAGAAGTAATGAACATATTTAAAAAAATCTTTACACAGTTCAAGGAGCTCGGCCCAAAGAAATTCTTAATAGAAAATCAGATATATTTTATTATTCT
>JAQULX010000643.1 GCA_028718465.1 Dehalococcoidales bacterium
GCAGAAATAGCTAAAAGAGTAGCTAAAGTAGTCTTAGAAAAGGCACAATCCTCGAAAAACTTAGAAGAGCTCATTTCCGACTTAGAGGCTTCTGCTAAAGAAAAGAAAGACTTCAATAACTAATGCAATTCATTACTCAAGAAGAGGAATTACAAATTGATTTGCCCTTACAGGCTTTGTATTTTTATGCTTCCTGGATGCCGTATCATAGTAAGTTTATGACTATGATAAATAAAATTGAGGAAAAACATAAGGATATTTCTTTTTTTGCAGTAGATGTTGATGCATTTCCTAATCAGTGTAAAAGATTTGCCGTTACTTCTATCCCTGAGGTTCTAGTCTTAAAGGGCGGTAAAGAGGTCAAACGAATTAGTGGGCTGGTTTTAACCAGCGCATTTAGAAGCACTTTCGCTGATATATGTAATTCTTGAATCCTTTAGATGGAGAAAGCCATGCCAAGCACGAAGAAAAATAAGAAAGTCACTGTTTCCAAGGTAACCAAAAAGCCAGTCAAGAAGACCGCTAAGAAGGTCAAGAAAGTTGAGACTCCGGTTGCTCCTCCAGTAGTTGTAGCGCCGCCTCCGGCTCCTCCTGCGCCACCAGTAAAAACTGAAGCAGAAAAGATTTGGGATGAGATTAAGAATCGCCCAATTCAGATGTTCGGCTTACCTGATCAATATGTATTTCAGCACGCAACGTTTGTTACGGTAGAGCCAACTTCCTTGTATGTTACTATTCGCTCAAGCGCAACCCTTCCTTCTTTGGAAGCTGCCATTGGCCCTAATTTCACAGTTGAGTTAGCCGACAAGTTTGTAATCATTAAGCGTGTCCCAGCCCCACTCATTCCTTCCAAGAAGAGATAATGTATGACGAATAGAAATGGGCCGCCCCCTCCAAACTCAGGACAATCTTTACAGGGACCAGATGAATATACTCCTAAAGGCAGTGTTAAGCCTCAGGGACAATCTATGTTCGATAGTCGGCGTAAAAAGCCAACGCAACAAGAATTTCAGCAGCAAGTCCAACAGACTCAGGAAACTCAATCTGGATACAAAAAACGAGCGGCCGAATTGTTTGTACAATTCCAAAGAGCGATGGCTGATAAAACGCTTCCTCAAAATCGAAACGTATTCAATGCAGAATCTGATAAAGAACTTCTGCAAAACATGATTATTCTAGCAGCCGAAATTAACAGCGATCCAAATGAAAGAGAAAGCGAAGGATCTCTAACTTGGATTGTTCTGTTATTGAAAACTTGCTTTACTCAGAGAGACAGACTTAATGAGTTAGAGTATAACATATCTGTTCTTAACAAGAAGCTAGATCCCACTGCGATGTCAGATTTCATAAACAAAGAAATTTCTAAGGCGCTTGACAAGAAAAAAGGTAGTGAATAACTTGACCATGACACCCAAAGAGCTACTTTTGTCTTTAATTTCCGAAGAAAAAGAGCGCTTCGGGCAATATTCCCAATTATGTGCCCTATACCAAATACCTCCCGATCCGATAGCGATAGCGAGACACCAGGGGAAACTGGAAGTGTTGCAGCAGCTTTTGCGGGAAAAGATTATTACCAAGAGTTGATTGGTAAGGCTAACACAGTCCCAATCATCAAGTTGTTTAAGAGTTATGGAATCAGATTGGATTCGTATAACAAGAAAACAACGTGTCCATTCAAATCACATAAAGGCGGGCGCGAGAGATCGGGCTCGTTTTACTATTATCCTGAGACCAATAGTTTCTATTGTTTCGGTTGTAAGATAGGTGGACAATATGCGCATGGCTGCGAATTTGTGGCAGCTATGGAAGGTTGCACAAGAGTGCAAGCCGCATACAAAATACTTCAACAGTATGAGTCTGATGTAGATGAAGATAACATCTATGACCCCGAGGATTTTGAAGAGCGCCTCAAAATAATGATGGACTTTTCAAACACCGTACGAGAGTTTTATCAGACTTATTCGACCGAGGAAGCAGGGGTATATGTTGAGGCAGCATGCAAGAAATTCGATGCGTTGAATCTCAGAAAAAAGCCTCATAACAATGAAGCTTTGCAACGTATCGTAGAGCAGCTCAAGCAATACATAACCCTATATAAACCATGACTAACGCCATAATTCTTGGCGATGTGCACTTAGGTAAGGGAACGAACATCGGTAAAGGTGGTATCGGTTCCACGCTGAATAGCCGCATCGTTGATCAACTAAATCTGTTGGATTGGACGTTGGATCGTGCTGTAGAGCACCACGCAGAACACATTATCCTAACTGGTGATGTATTCGAAGATCCAAAGCCACACCCAGCTCTGATTACTTTATTCATCTCTTGGCTCAAGAAATGTCAAGTGCATGATGTCCAAGTTCACATTATTGTGGGCAATCACGACATTCTGCGCAGCGGACTTGTATCTACCTCTCCGCTCGATATCATAAGTGAAGTCGAGTTAGAAGGGATTAGTGTCTACAAAGACATTAACACCATCATCATTGGCACTACCGCTTTCACGCTAGT
>JAQULX010000644.1 GCA_028718465.1 Dehalococcoidales bacterium
ATCCCGATATTCGGCTTGGTTAGCGGCAAAGCCGCTTCCCGGATGATGATAGATTTATTCGGCAATATGCTTGTTACGGGTTTAAAACTAGCTATCCCTATTGTCGGGGCCTTTTTCGTAGCCGAAGTTATCCTGGGCCTGGTGGCCAGGACAATGCCCCAAATGCAGGTGTTTTTCGTTTGGATACCTGGCAAGATTCTGGTCGGGATAATACTGCTGATGATGATTCTTCCTATATATATGGGTACTATGCAGTTACTTTTCGAGGGTGATTACCAGGATACTCTGCGGATATTCAAACTGCTCAGATAAAGGGGAAACAAGATGGGGGACATAGAGCTTAATAACTTAATCATCGACCTCCAGCTGTTTGCCGAGAAGACAGAGAAACCGACCTCCAAACGGAGGCAAAAAGCAGCCGAAAAAGGGCAGGTAGTAATTAGTCCGGAGATCAATTCGGTGTTGGTGCTGCTGGTAGCTTTTCTGGCTATCAAGGCATTTACCCCTTACATGATTGAAGAATGGACAGCCTTAACCGGCAACCTTTACCAGATGTACACCAAAAACAACTTCGTACTTGATTTTCCAAACCTCCAGGCGATGTTTATCATGGTTCTGGTTTCCTCTACCAAGGTGCTGGCCCCGGTTGTTGGCGGGGCGCTGGTGGCAGGTTTGACATCATCGCTGCTGCAGGCCGGATTTCATTTTAACATGTCCATGATCAAGTTTGATCTCGGCAACATAAACCCTATTAATGGTTTAAAAAGGCTGTTTTCCCCTAACTCGTTGGCCGAACTCGTCAAATCGTTTTTTAAAATAGCTATCATCGGGTATGTGGCCTATTCCGAATATACAAAGGAATTTGTGCATTTTTCCCGTCTTACAGATATGAACCTCCGGGCTTCATCCGCATTTATCGGCCAGGTAACCTTAAATGTAGTTTTCAAAATCATTCTTTGGCTGGTTATCCTGGCAGTGGCCGATTACATCTTCCTTAAATGGCGGCACGAAAAACAACTGATGATGTCCAAGGAAGAGATAAAGGAAGAATTCAAGCAGATGGAAGGCGACCCGCAGATCAGAGCCAGGATCAAGCACAAACAGAGACAGATGTCGATGGCCCGGATGATGCAGGCATTGCCCAAAGCCGATGTGGTAATCACCAACCCGACCCATTTCGCTGTCGCCCTGCAGTATGATTCAGTGGTGATGACTGCCCCGACTGTGATAGCCAAGGGGCAGGACCGGATGGCTTTGAGGATCCGGGAAGCCGCCCGGGAACACAATATTGTTATTGTCGAGAACCCGCCCTTAGCCCAGTCGTTGTTTTACAGCGCCGAGATCGGCGATACAGTGCCGCCGGAGCTGTACCAGGCGGTTGCGGAAGTACTGGCCTTTGTCTATAAGCTTAAGGGAAAGATTTAAATCAATTATGAATTGTGAATTTTGAATTATGAATTAAGATCCTGTGTCAAATTCAAAATTCAAAATTGATAATTCAAAATTAATGATGGGGGTTTAACATGGCTTCTGAACAGGTTGCCGCGATGAGATGGTATAAACACAGTGATGTAATTGTAGCCAGCGCCGTGATCGGGATGGTGATCATGCTGGTCATCCCGGTACCCACCCAACTGCTTGATTTCCTGCTCACTATAAATATTACCTTTTCGTTGATCATCTTACTAGTAGGTATGTACAATAATGAACCGCTGCAGTTTTCGTCCTTCCCCTCCCTGCTGCTGGTGATGACTCTTTTCCGGCTTTCTTTAAACGTTAGTTCTACCAGATTGATCCTGCTTAACGGTTATGCCGGCGAAGTAATCAATACCTTCGGCATGTACGTGCTTGGAGGCAACCCGGTTATTGGTTTCGTAATTTTCCTGATCCTGGTGGTAATCCAGTTTATCGTTATTACCAAAGGCGCCGAACGGGTAGCTGAGGTCGCTGCCAGATTTACCCTTGATGCCATGCCTGGAAAGCAGATGAGTATTGATGCAGACTTAAATGCCGGTCTTATTACTGACAAGGAAGCTATCGACAGACGTCAGCGGATCCAGAACGAAGCGGATTTTTACGGGTCTATGGATGGCGCCTCGAAGTTCATTAAAGGTGATGCCATTGCCGCTATTGTAATCGTGATCATATGTATTATCGGCGGTTTTAGTGTAGGTGTTTTACAGAAAAAAATGTCCCTTTTGCAGGCCTTAAATACATATACAATTTTAACCGTTGGGGAAGGTTTGGTGGCCCAGATACCGGCGCTGCTGATATCAACTGCCACCGGTCTAACGGTAACCCGGGCGGCTTCATCTGATGTCAGCCTGGGCCAGGAGTTTGCCTCCCAGTTGATGAACAGACCGCGGGCGCTGGCTATTGCTGCCGGCGCGCTGGCTGTGCTGGCTGTTTTGGGTATGCCGCGGATACCGTTTTTTACTCTCGCGGCGGTAATCGGAGTGACTTCTTATATAATGAAGAAGGCTCAGGACAAGCGGAGGCTCAAAGCGCTG
>JAQULX010000645.1 GCA_028718465.1 Dehalococcoidales bacterium
AATGCGTTAAAAACGGTAGTTATACCTGGCGAGATAATGCAGGTGAAGATACTGCGTGCCGGTGAAGAATCACAGCAGGGAATCGGCTATCTGGATGATGGGACGATGGTTGTTGTTGAAGATGCACGAAATCGGCAGGGTGAAACGATATCAATGACGGTGACGAGTTCACTTCAGACATCAGCCGGCAGGATGATATTCGGCAAATATGAGAGGACGTTAAGCGGCGCAAAGTCAGGCGGGACAGGGAATAACAGCAATAATCAGAATCGCCGTCCGCAACAAACCCAGCAGGTTGAAAGCTAAAGTAAGCCATAGGTAATTTCAAAAATTAAGGGTATAGAGGTTTTGTATTTTTAATAAAGTAAATACAGATTAGTAATTACTTAATAGTGTGTCGTGGTTTGAACAAATGTTGTAAATACCTGTAGTTTCCGGGAACGAAAAATAAGGAGTTACGTCATTTTCGCGCGGTAAATCGCGGTAAAAAACCACGTTTTTGATACTGAAAACGGGGGTGGAAATTGGCAGAAATGGGGCAGTTTGAGGGGGTAAAATTTTTTTATTTTTTTCATTTTGTTCGTAACTATATATTTTACATGATTTTACATTCAATTATGGATATTTGGATACAAGAGTCTTTAATGTACGTTATAACACGTTATTACAGATTCTAACAATTATAACTGTTAGAACCGCGCGTTTTTTCACGTTTTTGAGCAGTTTTGAAAAATTTACTTACAGGGTCCAGATAGCTATAGAATTCCTGGCACGGAATTTGCAGTGGGATTCAAGATATTTATCCGCAGATTATCAGGATTAACGCAGATTTTTATATTTTTGACAATATTTGTCTCTCACAAGGCGCGGAGTTGAGATAAATCCGAAGCACGAATATCGAAATTCGAAACAATATCGAAAAACAAAAGGGAGAAAATCCAAAACAATGTGCTGACGCGGATGGGTGGTTTGTTTGTATTTTTTCAGAGGTTTTTAGTTGACTAAATGTGTGGGTTGTGGTATATAAATAGTAATAATACATTTCTTTTTTTAGAGGATTAGAAGTCTTGTCGTTTTGAAGCAGTGGGAGTTGCTGCGCCTGCATTGCATGTAAATTTAAGTAATATGGCAGGATTAGTTTAGCAGGATGATAAGTAAGGTTGATTGGAATGTAAAAAAGAAAATTTTGCAGGTGAGGTATTTTGATGAGGAATATTGGGAAGTTACATAGGGTAGTATTTTTTGTTCTATTTATTTGTGAAGTTGTATTTGGATCTGGTGGTGTATTGCCGGGGAGCGGAGTTGAGAGCGATCCATATCTGATAGAAGACTTTGCGGATTTTCAGGCGTTTGCGAATAGTGCTAATGCTACAAAATACTGGTCTACGGGCAAATATACTAAACTGATGTGTGATATTGATCTTGATCCGAATTTGCCGGGGCGGGTGGTATACACCAGAGGTGTAATTAGCACAGATGGAAGCGGCTACAATTTTCCTTTTTCGGGTTCTTTTGATGGGAATGGGCATTCTATTTTGAATATGCATATAATTGCTGATGATATATGTAGCAACTATATAGGATTATTTCCTTGGCTGTCAGGAGAGGTAAAAAATCTCGGAGTTGAACACTTCAGCGTCAGCGGTGCTCACGATGCATCTCCACTTGGCGGACTTTGCGGGATAAACGAACATGGGAGTATCATTAATTGTTATGCGACTGGGTTATTAAACAGCCAAAACACAGATATTAACGGTGGTCTGTGCGGAAAAAATTCTGGAGGAACGATCAGCAGCTGTTATTCATTCGTTGATATGAGAACTGAAAACGGTTCTCGATATATTGGTGGTTTATGTGGATATAACTCAGGCCGAATAAGTGATTGCAATTCAATTGTTGATATCGCAGCAGACAGTGATTCTTACGACATAGGTGGATTGTGCGGAAGTAATAGCGGGACAATTACAAACTGCAATGCAACCGGAATAGTGAATGGAAATATTTCTGTCGGTGGGCTCTGTGGGGAGAGTTCAGGATGCATCACCAATTGCTATTCTGATTGTTCAGTTATGGGTTTGGAAGAGTATGCTGGTGGTTTGTGTGGTTACGGAGGAGGAATAATTGAAAACTGTTATTCTACAGGTACAGTCAACGGTGTCCGCAGAGTCGGAGGCTTATGCGGTGAAGGCAAGCAAATCAGGAATAGTTATTCGACGAGCGAAGTGTTTGGGCAAACTTACGTTGGAGGTCTTTGTGGATACGTATCTAAAGGCTCCATCAATCAGTGTTATTCAGTCGGAACTGTTTTCGGGACAGATTATGTTGGAGGTCTACTTGGTCATGGTTCTGAATCGAGCATAGAACAATGCTATTCATCGAATTCGGTTACTGGCAATAAATATGCTGGCGGACTTTGCGGGTACAGCAGCTCATTAACTATTGAACGCAGCTATTCAACCGCAGAAGTAAAAGGTGCAGAATACGTAGGCGGTTTATGTGGAACCAACAA
>JAQULX010000646.1 GCA_028718465.1 Dehalococcoidales bacterium
AGCCCACCGGACAGGTATGCTGGCAGGGGGCCTTAAACATTGCCTGGCAGACCGCCGAGGGACATTTCTTATCGATAATATGGGCTTCATATTCATCCCTGAAATAGCGCAAGGTAGTCAATACCGCGTTGGGCGAAGTCTGGCCTAATCCGCATAAAGCGCTGATTTTAATCCCTTCGCTCAGGCTCAGCAGCAGATCAATGTCCTCCGCTTTTCCCTGTCCGCGGGTAATGCGGTTCAGAATATCCAGCATCTGCCTGGTACCGGCCCGGCAGGGGACGCATTTCCCGCAGGACTCGGATTGAATGAAAGACATGAAAAAGCGGGCGATATCCACCATACAGGTATTCTCGTCCATTACCACCATGCCCCCGGACCCCACGATGGAGCCGACTTTCGCCAGGTTCTCATAATCGACCGGCTCGTCCAGGTGTGCGGCAGGGATGCAACCCCCGGACGGCCCTCCGGTTTGGACCGCCTTAAATTTCTTCTCCTTCAGTATTCCACCGCCGATATCATAAATAATCGTCCTCAGAGGAATGCCGAACGGCACCTCGATCAGCCCGGTGCGGTTGATTTTTCCGGCTAGGGCGAAGGTCTTGGTACCCTTGCTCTTCTCTGATCCGAAACCGGTATACCAGGCGCTGCCCCGCTGAAGTATGGCAGACACATTCGCCAAGGTCTCCACGTTGTTGATGTTAGTGGGCTTGCCCCAAAGTCCGGACTGGGCAGGGAAAGGGGGGCGGGGATTGGGCATTCCTCGTTTGCCTTCAATAGAGGCTATTAGAGCAGTCTCTTCACCGCAGACAAAAGCCCCGGCCCCTTCCCGGATCTCTATCTCAAAATCAAATCCGGAATTGAGAATATTGGTCCCCCATAAACCGGCGTCCGCCGCCTGTTTCAATGCCGTTTTCAGGCGTTCGATAGCCAGAGGTTTTTCAGCGCGGCAGTAGATATAGCCTTTGGAGGCGCCGATGGCGTAAGCCCCGATCAGCAGGCCTTCCAGGACGGAATGCGGGTCGCCTTCCAGAAGCGAGCGATTCATAAAGGCGCCCGGATCGCCATCATCGGCATTGCATATGATATATTTGGCTGTGCCGGGCGATTTCCGGCAAAGCTCCCATTTCACTGCCGTGGGAAAGCCGGCCCCGCCGCGGCCCCTCAACCCGGACTTCTTGACTTCATCGATCACAGCCTCCGGGGTCATGCTTAAAGCCCTCACCAGTCCGCTGTATCCGCTGTGAGCGATATAGTGAAGGATATTCTCCGGGTCTATTATCCCGCAGTTCCGCAAAACAATGCGGACCTGGGGCTTGAGCATCGGCAGTTCAAACAGGGGTGGAATCCCGTCTATTTCGCCGTCTCCGACTGTGCCTAAAGCCAGATCCGGCCGGCTGTTATTATCGACCAGATAGTCTTCTACCAGCTTTACGGCCGTTTCCGGAGTAAGGTTCCCGTAACATATACCGGGCCGCCCCGGTTTAATAATAGTGACCAGTGGTTCCGCGTAGCAGATGCCGATGCAGCCCACTTCAGTAATAATGGCTTCTATTTGATGCCTGTTTAAAGCTTCCTGCATTCCGTCTATTACGCTAAAAGCGCCTGACGCCCGTCCGCAGGTCGCCGAGCCTACCAGAATGCGGGGTTTACGGCTCTGCTCAAGCGCCTTCCACTCGGCGTCGGCTTTTTTCTTTAACTCTTCGAATATCATATTCCGCTTATTTCCCCCTGGGCTCCTTCCGGACTTGGTCCGGAATCCGGTCACCCTCTCCGACTTAATTCTTTTTACCGGTCTTGCCCAGTATCTGTTTGATCTTATCCGGTGTGACGCGCCCGTAAACGGTCTTGTCGACCACCACCACCGGAGACAGGGCGCAGGAACCGAAGCAGGAGATGGTCTCCAGGCTGTACTCCATATCCGGGGTAGTCTCCCCTGCTTTGATCCCCAGTTCTTTTTCGACTTCGGTCAGCAGCTTCGCTCCGCCCCTCACGTGGCAGGCCGTCCCACGGCAGACCCGGACCATTATTTTGCCTCTCGGGGTCAGCCTGAACAGGGCATAAAAGGTGGCCACTCCGTAAATATTGCTTTCCGGCACCTTGAGAAATCGGGAGATCGCGGTCATGGCCTCAGCCGGGAGGTAGCCGAACTCATCCTGTACTGCTTCCATTACCGGGATGATCTCATCTTTTGTACCTTTGAACCGGGAAAATATCGGATTCAGCCGTTTCTGCATTTCTATTTCGATCAAAGAAGTCTCCGAACATAAGTTAGTATCAAGAAATTATATTTTATTCAGTAATATCGATCTAAACGTAGTTTACCAGTTATTTATCCCCCATTTCAAAAATAACACCTTTTCCCCTATCGTTATGCTCTTCAGCTTGTATATCTTTTACCAGTTATTATAGTTTGTTACACGTTCTTTAGAAAAGTCCTTCAACCCATTCTGACGCAAGCCGGTATCCAGTCCCCATCCCCCTGTCATTCTGGAAACCCCTCTCTCC